>CAZTYT010000361.1:0-2150 GCA_964618245.1 uncultured Legionella sp.
GGGTCGGCCTTTTTATGTTTTCAATTTGTCCAAATAATTTATAGTTTCAAAGTCCACCGTTGTTCGAAGTCGTCATTGTCCGGCCACATTGCCACCAACGGTCTGTGTATGCGCTGTGGCTATCCTATCTTATAAAGTTAAAACTATTTTTCATAGCCATAGCGCATACACCTTGTTGTGCGTTCGTGCCGTTATTTAAGTAATTGTTCTATTATACTTGCATGTACTTCCACGCCATTTATTCCAATAGATTTATCTTTATCTAAGTAATAATAATCTTCGTCTTTACCAATATAACCCATTAGAACAATTTTGTCCTTCAAGTCATTTTTATTAAAGTTATTGCTAAGTAATTCATTAGCATTAATTACTTTAAATTTTCTACTAAATATCTTATCACTAAAACTTTGATAATAAAAACCCTTTTTATACTCACTATTTACTTTGCTTAGGTCATATAGATATGCTACTGTATAACTAAACGCACAAACAATACTGTCTTTATAGTATTGCCTTAATGGTAATTCTTTAATTAACACATCATCATCAGTCGTTGATAAATTAAGATAGCCGCCTACCCAATGATTGAATTTCGGATGATTCATTTCCAGACTATCCCACATATGATTTAAAAATTCATTTTGAAGATTAAATCCTACGACCAAACTTTTACATCTTTTGATTTCATTAGATAAACTTACGTCAATATCAAGACTATCTTTTACTAATAAAATATCAAGGCCAATAACTCTTGGTGAGCTCTGATTAATAATTCTTAATTGATTTGCTATTCCAATTCTATTTGCATGTCCAATATTGATTATAGTAATAGTATCTGACTCTTTTATGCTGCAACCGAATCCAATGACTAAAATAACAATGAGATAATATTTAAACATAAAAATCAAATCAATTTTACGGCATGACGCACAACGGTCTGTGTATGCGCTGTGGCTATCTTATCTTATAAAGCTAAAACTATTTAAGAAAGCCATAGCGCATACATGTTGTTGTGGGCAGTTCATTTCTTATTCACTTAAATATATAAGTTTGATTAAATCAAGGATATATACATTGAATTTCTTGGATCCGAAAAATTAAGACTTGGAACAAAGTGTTCTATTAACTTCTCAGGAGATTCAAATTCTATAATTTCAAGTTTTACATTATTATCCTTTGCACGATTTATTGCTCCCCGAGTAAAACCCTCACAAGTTATAATTCCACCATAATTTGCACCAATATCTTGCATATATCCAATCATAGAATCAATAGATTTTACGTTAACCTTTTTATTGAATCGTTTACAATCAAACACTCCGTATTGATCTTTATCAGCTATTTTAGTAGTTATTAAGATATCAATTTGCCTATTTACTTTACTATGTTTACCTATTAAATGCTTATTATATTCGATCTGCTGATTAGGATATTTTTCTTTGAATTTTCTTAGTACTTGCTGCTCATAATGTTTCCAATCTTTCATTAGAATTTGTAGTTATGTTTTCGAATATATATTTATGAATTGCCCACAACGGTCTGTGTATGCGCTGTGGCTTATCTATCCCATAAAGTTAAAACAATTTTAGAAAGCCATAGCGCATACACCTTGTTGGCTGCAGTGGGTTGCTTATGTTAAAGCCTAATGTTTTCATCACAAGAAGGACATTTATATTCTCTGCTCAAAATTTCTTTATAATTCAATGATATTTGAGTGTGACAGTTTGTACAATAATAAGTATCTCCTCCAATAACTATTGTATTTGCAAATAAGTCACCCAGTCTTTGGTTGTTTGGTGTATTACGGATAGCAATGAATGCTACTAATCCAAAAAACATAAAGTCAAGCATATCAATTATATGTCTTTTAAATGATTGCCAAAATGTTATTTTACTGCCTGATTTTGATATGACTTTTAAACCTAAAATCAACTTTCCAAGAGTTTGACCGTTTATTGATTCAATAATCGGAAAGTAAATCATCCAAACAATAAGTATCCACCATCCTTTAGGATCATTACTTAATGAATATCCACCTTCATCATTTGGTTCTCCATATGTTGTCACTAACCAAACAAAGAAAATTAGGTATAATCCATAGTCAATTAGAAAACTAATAGAACGCTTTAAAGTCTTTGGTTCTGTTTTAA
>CAZTYT010000362.1:0-2138 GCA_964618245.1 uncultured Legionella sp.
GCAAGCGCTCAATGATTTGTATGCGGTTCTGTTAGC
Organism: uncultured Legionella sp.; assembly: GCA_964618245.1. Taxonomy (GTDB): domain Bacteria; phylum Pseudomonadota; class Gammaproteobacteria; order Legionellales; family Legionellaceae; genus Legionella. The sequence goes on from CAZTYT010000362.1 coordinate 37, forward strand.
AACCCGTAAAACTCGCGGGGCAATGGATTTTGAAACCACAGAAACCCGCATTGAATTTGATGAAAATAAAAAAATAAAGTGTATTGTGCCGGTCATACGAAACGATGCTCATAAATTAATTGAAGAATGCATGTTAGCAGCTAATGTAGCTACGGCACGCTTTTTGGAAAAAGCTGAAATCCCTATCTTATATCGAGTTCATGCAGCTCCTGAAGAAGATAAAATTACCGCGCTAAGGCAGTTTTTGGGTGAGCTTGGCCTCCAGTTAGGGGGAGGCAAAAAGCCGGGCCCTAAAGATTTTCAACGTACGATGAATGCTATTGGTGATCGGCCAGAAAAACATTTAATAGAAACAGTCATGTTACGCTCTTTGAAACAGGCTCAATATGTCGAAGCAAATGAGGGGCATTTTGGTTTAGCCTATTCCGCGTACACTCATTTTACTTCCCCCATCCGCCGTTATCCGGATTTATTAATTCATCGGGCCATTGGCCATTTACTGGATAATCATCCAGTGTATGAGTTTAGTTATACGCATGAGGATATGAACCGTTTAGGTAAACATTCCTCCATGACTGAGCGGCGTGCAGATGAAGCGACTCGTGAAGTCGTTTCCTGGTTAAAATGTGAATACATGCAAGATAAACTGGGGCAGGTATTCAAGGGACGCATTTCAGCTGTAACAAGCTTTGGTATTTTTGTGGAGTTAGACGATATTTTTGTGGAAGGTCTGGTTCATGTGACTTCTTTAAAAAATGATTATTATACCTTTGATGCGGTAAAACACCGTCTAATTGGAACACGTGGCGGTCAAGTCTATCGTTTAGGCGATAAAATGACGGTGCTTGTCGCTCGTGTTGATCTGGATGAACGAAAAATAGATTTTGAACCGGTAGCAGAGGATACGATAAGTAATGAGTGAGCATTATGTTTATGGGGTGCATGCAGTTTCGGCCTTGCTAGCAAATCCTCACCGAGAAATTAAAAAACTTTTTATAAGCCAAGATAGAGTAGATAAACGATTGCAGGAATTATTGGATAAAGCAGTTCTCGCAAAGGTTAACATTGAAAAACTGAATGCCCAGCAAATGAATCAACGCTTTGCCCATTTCACGCATCAAGGGATTGTCGCCAGTGCTTCTGCTTTACCCGAATACAATGAATCACATTTGCCAGCATTGTTAGAAGCGAGTAAAAATCCTGCTTTAATTTTAATTCTTGACGGTGTGACTGATCCACATAATCTGGGAGCCTGTTTACGGACAGCAGATGCGACTGGAGTGGATTTTGTTATTATCCCTAAAGATAAAAGTGCAGGTATTACGCCAGTTGTCAGTAAGGTAGCATGTGGTGCTGCAGAATCGATTCCTGTGGTGAAAGTAACTAATTTGGTGCGTAGTATGGAAACGCTCAAAGAACGTGGCGTATGGATTTATGGTGCTGCGGGAGAGGCAACTAATTCTTTATATCAGGTTGACTGCACTGGCGCGTTTGCTTTAGTGATGGGGGCGGAGGGTGACGGATTGCGACGCTTAACCCGAGAACATTGCGATGGTCTATTTTCCCTGCCTATGCTTGGAAGTGTTGATAGTTTAAACGTTTCAGTAGCAACGGGTGTTTCTTTGTATGAGGTAATTAGGCAAAGAAAAGGAACGAGAGAATAAATGAATGAATTAAAAATAAAAGCAGCCAAGGCTGCCCTTGCTTATGTAGAACCCGATATGATTGTAGGAGTAGGTACTGGTTCTACCGTTAATTTTTTTATTAAAGAACTGGCTGCTATAAAACACAAAATAGATGCCTGTGTTGCGAGTTCAAAAGCGACAGAAGCTTTATTGCGAAGCGTAGGAATTCCGGTACTCGATTTAAATTCAGTGCACGAGTTACCGATTTATATCGATGGCGCCGATGAGGTCAACCTTCAAGGCGAGATGATAAAAGGTGGGGGTGGCGCTCATACTCGCGAAAAAATCGTCGCCCAAGTTGCAAAACAGTTTATTTGTATTGTTGATAATTCCAAAGTTGTCCAGCACTTGGGAGAGAATTTCCCGCGAGTTTTACGGGTTGCTAACAGAACCGCATACAAATCATTGAGCGCTTGC
>CAZTYT010000363.1:0-2133 GCA_964618245.1 uncultured Legionella sp.
AGCGTATCAGTTTATTCAGGAATATTCCAATTATCTCACGCCAGGCGCCTTTGCATTGTTCTTTTTGGGACTATTTTGGAAGCCAACTACCTCAAGAGCCGCCATTGTCGCAGCGGCCGTTTCCATCCCATTAGCTTTAGCTTTCAAATACATTCCAGCAACGCCCATCCCATTTCTGAATCGAACCGGCTGGTGCTTTTTAATTTTAGTAGCTTTAATAGTTATTATATCATTATTAGACCCACATCACAAAAACAACCCCAAAGGTTTGGAAATAGACGCGCAAGACTTCAAAGTCAGCAATACCTTTGCCATATTATCCATTTTAATTATCGGAATTCTGGCAGCGCTTTATACAATTTATTATTAAGCAATTGGAGTCTTTTCAAATCCATTTACAAAATGGCACACTGATTATTATGATAGCACGATGGTTTTTTATGATTTCTAAAACACTTCTATTAAATCCTAATTGATCCTAATCATCTTACAGATCAGTGTCCTATTTAATTTTAGTAAATAACTATAAATAAATCAACTTATGGCATATCAAAATAAAACCATCCACAATACCAAAACCGGTCAAAGTATTCAATTCTTAAAAACCGCCAAAGAGACCAAGGGTGCGCTGCTGGAAATGGAAAGTACGTACAGCCCGCATTCCAAAGAGCCTGCGCCGCATTATCATCCTTATCAAACAGAAGATTTTGTCGTCTTACAAGGCGAAGTTACCGTCCGCATTAACGGAGATGTGAAAATCTTAAAAGAAGGCGACAACTTACACCTGCCAGCTAACACCATCCATTCGATGTGGAACAACACCGATCAGCCCGCCGTCGTCAACTGGAAAGTGCGCCCCGCCCTAAACACCGAATACCTCCTGGAAACAGGCGTCGGGCTGGCAAACGACAACAAAGTCAACGCACAAGGCAAGCTACCGCTGCTACAAGGGGCGCTGACCGCCAATAAATTCTCCAAAGTCTATCGCCTCGCTAAGCCATCTTTTATCATTCAGAAAATTGTTTTTACCTTATTGACGCCAATTGCCTATTTATTGGGCTATCGGGCGACGTATCAAAAGTATTTGGATTAATAAAACGGATTTTTCAAAATCTGCTTACATTTGACCAAAGCCATTGATATGAAACTTCCAACCATTTACCTTCTTTTAATTGCAATTTTGACTGCGTTCCAATTAAATGCAAATCCAACCGAAGACACTTCCAAAGTGCGCATCGCCATTGCGGGTTTGAGCCACGACCACGTGGGCGGATTTGTCTTTGGCAGAAAGCATACAGACGCTGAAATCGTCGGTATTTATGAACCCAATGATAGCTTGTTCAACTTCTACGCCAAGCGCTACAACCTTCCTGCGTCTTTGCATTACCGGGATTTGAATAAAATGCTGGACGATACCAAACCCCAGGCAGTCGCCGACTTTGGCTCTATCGCCGCACACGAAGCAACCGTCAAAGCTTGCGCTCCTCGAAAAATCCACGTCATGGTGGAAAAACCCTTAGCATTGACGTATAAAATTGCAAAAGAAATGCAAGACCTCGCACAAGCTGCTGATATTCACGTTATTACGAATTACGAAACCAGTTGGTATCCCTCTGTTTATAAACTCATGGAACTCACGCGCGATCCTGCTTTTGGCAAGATCAGAAGAATAATCGTGAACGACGGACACGAAGGTCCCGCCAGAATAGGCGTGAGCAAGTACTTTATGGAATGGCTCGCCGACCCCAAAGAATTGGGCGGTCCTATCATCGATTTTGGTTGCTACGGCGCAAATTTATCTACCTGGTTGTTGAATGGGAAAGTGCCAAACGCGGTCTTTGCCGTCGCACAACGCCTCGAACCCCAGACCTACAAGGCAGAAGATGACGTTACCATCGTTGTAGATTACGGCGACCTCACTGCAGTGCTGCAACCCTCCTGGAAATGGACGATGGGGCGCAAAGATATGGAAGTGTATGGAGAGGAAGGCTACGCCATTGCCGTCAATCGCCAGACCTTACGCTATCGAATGGGCAGAAATAATCCCGAACAAACTATCACCGTGCCAGATTCTTATCTGCCCTTCACGGATGGCATCGCCTGCCTGATCGCTATTGCCAAAGGAACTTACAC
>CAZTYT010000364.1:0-2132 GCA_964618245.1 uncultured Legionella sp.
TGCAACTGTAAAGATGAAACGGTTAATAAAGCATGATTGATACACCCTAGTTTCATTCCCACTACCAAAATGACAGGAATACCTGTTTTTTTTAAAAAATCAATCCATGTTTCCTGGTAATTTAGAGGCACCATTAAACCGCCTGCTCCCTCTATGAATAAGCGCTCGACCCCTTCTGCACGCCATTGGAGACAATACTCTGCGATTTGATCGATAGTAAGCTCAGCCCCCTCTTCTTCAGCAGCAATATGCGGAGAGACAGGCGCTTGGAACGACCATGGGTTAATCTGCTCCAAACTCAGGCAGCTATTATTCTGTAAATACAACGCATCATCGCTAATAAGCTTTCCCTTAACCATCTTGCACCCACTGGCTACAGGCTTAATGGCAGCAGCATTAGGAAAGCAACGAACCAATTGTTGAGTCACGTAGGTTTTGCCACAATCCGTATCTGTTCCCGTAATAAAATAACGATTCATTTAATTAACCCATTTAATTCATTTATAAATAAATCCATATGAGATAAAAAAGGCATATGGGCCGCTTTATTAAAAAAAACATATTTAAACTGAGGATAAATAACCTGCATCACTCTCATTGTTTTGACTGGAACAATGGGGTCAAGTCGTCCAAACATGTAACAAACTGCCGGCTTTATTGCCTTCAATTGCTCACGAAAATCCCAAGTACCTAAAATTTCAAGCCCCGCCTTTAAACCATCAGAGGAAGGCAAGTCCCCTAGCGGCAACTTAAGTTGGGTTTTGTTTACCTGTAATTGCGTAAAATCCTCTAAAGTGCGCCGAGGGTTACTTATCAAATTTTGATAAAATCCGGAAAATACTTCAGGCGAAACTCCAGGCCAGCGATCGCCGGATAAAAAACAAGGAGAAGAGGTAATATTTATTAAGTAAGCCACATGAAGAGGTTCTTCTAAAGCTAATCGGGTGGCATAAAGCCCTCCTAATGACCATCCTACTAAGGCAAATTGTTCCGGTAACAAGGTTAATAATTGTGATTTAAATTCATCCCACTCCATCATTGGACTCAGCCCAAAACCAGGCAAATCAACCATAATGAGCTGATACTTAGTTTTCAATAAAGGTAATAACGGTTTCCAGATTTGACTATCAAATCCCCAACCATGAAAAAAAACCAAAGGAAAACCCGAACCATGTTTACTTAGATGTATGTTCATAAATTTCTTTTAACTTATTGAATAAAGAATCAATTTGTTCTGGCGTATGCTTGAAATTTAAAATAATCCGCAGTCCCGTTTCTTTTTTACTGACGGTTGGCCTTCGAATGGGTAAGCAGCTAAATCCGTGCTTTTTTAACTCCTGAGAATAAAGCATAGACAAATGTGGGCAACCTAAACGCAGTTGTTGGATAGGGGTATCAGATTCTGCCCAATTTAAAGGTGATTGAACAATCTGCTCTTTGAAATAATCTATTAATTGATCTAGTCTTACTCGCCTATCTTCGGCCGCAACAACAATTTCCAAAGTATGCAGCAAACCATAGATTAACGCAGGACTAATCGCTGTTGAATAAATAAACGAACGGCCAGCTTGCAATAAAGCCTCTATCCACTCCCCTTGACCTGCAACAATAGCTCCTTGTGCAGCCATTGCCTTGCCAAAAGGGATAACTCTTAATGGAACTTCTCTTTGTGTTAATCCATGGAAAACAACAGCCCCTTTTCCCTGCTCACCTAATATGCCAAACGAGTGTGCTTCATCCACTAGCAACTCAGTATAATTGTCTAGGCATAGTGAAGAAATAGCAGCCAATGGCGCTATTTGCCCACTCATACTAAATACACCTTCCGTGATTAAAGCAGAGTTTTCCGCATAAGAATTTAATTTTTGTTTTAAATGCCCGATATTATTATGCAAATAACGGGTGTAATTTACTTTAGAAAGCGCTAAACCATCATAAATAGAAGCATGGGATTCTTTATCAATAAAGCAATGAACATTTAATTTTCCCAATAATGCCGTCACAGCAAGATTTGCTGCATACCCACTAGAGAAAATGACACATTCATCAACTGCCAATAAATCGGCAAAATCACGCTCAAATTCAGTGTTTATCGGCGATGTATTATTAACAGAGGATAATCCCAGACGTGC
>CAZTYT010000365.1:0-2125 GCA_964618245.1 uncultured Legionella sp.
ATGTGGGTATTTGTTTCTGATCGTTTTGAATATCCACTTCTACCCATTCATCCAGGAGAGATTCAAATTAAATTGCAGGTTAATCTCTTGCATTGCAGGATAATCGCTTGATAAAGCAGGCACACCAAAATGGGCGGCTTCAATAACAGAGAAAGTACCATTATCAATTTTCCCCGGATGCCATAGAAACCGCGCACCGGCAAGTAAATGTTGATATTCGGTGTTTGGTATCTCCCCTTTTACTCGAACTTTCTCATTTAATAGTGGGTTTGAAGACAATATATCTTGTAAAGGCTGAAGATGGGGTAAGTCATTTTTAAACAAATTTTGCGTGTTAACACCGGTAATATAACAAATCAGCTGACCAGATAATTCTTGATAATAAATCTGTAATGCCTTTAACGCGTTTGCCTGATTCTTATGCATTCCCAAGTTGGTCGTCCAAATAAAATAAGCTTCCTCATGAACAAAAGAAGAGATTGACTCCTTAGCAAATTGTGGTGCCAACATAGGCAATTTATGCACTTTATTAGGCATAAGCCCGGTATAATGAAGTGCATCTCGCTTAGTAAATTCCGTAGTTACCCACACACTTTGCGCCTCATAAGCTGCTGCAATGAATTGATGGTTCAAGGACTGACCAATAATCGGCTGATAGCGCTGCAAATAATCATAGACCATGAGAATGTAAGGACGAATAGGTAGAAGTGGATATTCAAAACGATCAGAAACAAATACCCACATATCGCAATCCATAAACTGCTGTATTCCATCGTCAGGAACACAATAAGTTGGGTAGGTTAGCTCTTGCTTCATACCAGCACAAGCCAAGGCACAATAGGCTTGTTTGTCATTCAATAATTTCCAGCGATAAGGTCGTCGCTTAATGCCAGAAGGTAAATCATTAAACTCTTCTTCGTCGGGATAGATTAAATCATCATCCAAATGCGCAAACACTATTTCAACGTTTTTCCCCGCCTGCTGAGCGCCAATATGGAGAGCCTGTGCTAAAAGTTTAGCCCCACGAAGACTGCCTCCTCGATAGCGCGTAGGGACAATAACTGCTATGCGTGTAGGTTTAATCTGGGCTTTCTTGACCGTAATTAATTTATTTTTATTTAAACTATCGCAGATTACCTTAAGACCCTTTTCCCAAAATGGCTCACAATAATCCATAGTCATTTGCTCAAGCAACACCGCTTGACTAGCAACAATTTTATTAATCAGATCCCAATCATCATTCAAAATTCGGGTGATTTTTTCCCGGGCTTCTCTTATCGAAGTACATCGTCCTGGCAGATTTGCACCACCGATATAATCCAAAAGGCCATCAGCCATGTAAACTAAAGGCATACCAACGCGAATTGCTTCAAAAGGATGATAATGCACATGATAAGGCTCATCACTATGATAAAACATGACCCGTTTGGTCCGCATATTTTCCTCATGTTCTTCTTTAGAGACAAAACCAAGAACATTGGGGTCTGACACCTTTAATGATTGCGTACCGGCAATCACATAGGGAAAGCCTTTAAAATCTTTAATAAATTGATCATAAATTTGACGATAATAATGGTTTAACCCAATATCCGGACACACAAAAAATATCCGCTTATCGCTACCTGTCCATTTAGCTTCTATGGAAGTGTCGAGCAGTCCTAAAGGAAGATATATCGAACGATCTAGTAATACCCCTTTTTCTGGGGTAAACTGATGCTCATAGGCATGTCCATACCAAAAACGGTTACCCATTTGCTTAGCGAGATACTCTCCTTTCCCATAAGTAACAATTTTCATTACATTGCTATAGCTTACTGTTTCTTTAATAACGCCATAGGCTCGATAAACGACACTCCCTTTAAAATTTTTTACCATGTTACTAAAACAATCTACATCGAGCAGGAGAAAAAAGAGAATGTCAAAATAACGATTAGCGATATCCCAAACTTTTTTGCTAGGCGTTCCATACCAATCTGTTTCATTAAGAATTTGCAAATCCTCTGGGGGAATAGACAAATTTTTATCTTCACTAAAATCCACCGAAGCACTGCGGAATGAGGGATGATCTGGAAAACTTTTGGGAAGAAAAATCTCATTGATGCCAATTTTCTTAAACATTGCCACT
>CAZTYT010000366.1:0-699 GCA_964618245.1 uncultured Legionella sp.
ATCAAGCAGCTTATATATCTGATTATGCAGTCGTAAATGGAAACTCAATCGTAAGTGGTGGCCGAGTTTATGGGAATGCGACTTTGTCTAATTTCGCTTTTGTAGGAGCTGCAGGGAATGTGTTTGGCAATGCAATCATAAAAGGCTTTGCTCGCATTGAGCAGGGGACAGTCAGCGAAGATGCACAGATTTATGGACAAGCGAAATTAACAGCAGGAACTCCTTCTGTTTCAGGATCAGCTCAAGTTTTTGAGAATGCGATTATTCAGGGAACTGCGACTGTTTATGGAAACTCGCAAGTATATGGATCAGCATTAATCAAAGGTCAAGTGAGTCAAAGTGGACAAGTTTACGGTGCGGCGACAGTAGAGGCAACTGGCGGAGTCGGTGGAGACGCCAGAGTTCACGGTACGGCAGTTGTTACAACATTTATTGGAAGTGGTGATATCTCTCAATAAAAAATTAAAGGAGAGGAGTATGCAGAGTACTCCTCATTTATTTTATGCAAAAAATTGTTTGTACCATTGTTTTTTCTCTCTTTACTCTAAACGCATACTCACAATGCAATGGAGCTGCTGGAGCATTTCGCACGAACCCAGATGGAAGTCCCGGTGGATTTGTGGCGGCAACAGCAAGTGTGGATTTAACAGTGTTCACTGATCCTGCAACATCCGTTTGTAATAAAGCAAAAGTGCTTGA
>CAZTYT010000366.1:709-2120 GCA_964618245.1 uncultured Legionella sp.
AAGGCTGAGTTAAAAGGTTCAGTCGTTATTAGTGGAAATGCTCTTGTTTTTGATAAAGCGATTATTTCTGAAAGTGCGATCGTTTTTGAAAATGCAAAAATATTTGGGTTTGCAAATATCAAAGGAAATTCTGTAGTTGGTGGTAGTGCAGAAGTTTATGGAGAGTCAGTTGTTGATACAGATCTATCAATGGGATCAGAAATATATGGAATATATGGCCAGGCTAAAATTGCTGATAAGGCAAAAATATCAGGTAAGTCTAATATCAAAGATGAAGCTAATGTCCTCGGAGAGGCTACCGTTATAGACAGCCTGATTGCTGGTAGAGCAGCTGTAAAAGAAAAGGCAATTATCTCAAATTCTTCTATTTATGGGGAAGCTCTTATTTATGGCGAAGCTACTATAAATGGTGGAGAAATTTTCGAATATGCTCAAATTTATGGGGCATCATTTATAGAGGGTAATCCGAAAATTTTTGGATCAGCACAAATCTTTGAGGATGCTTATGTCTTAGATGAGGCCATCGTTCACGGGGGATCTCAGATTTATGGGCGTTCAATTGTAAAAGGTACAGTTAGCCAAAACGCTCAGGTTTTTGGCGATGCTTTGATTGAAACTACGGGGAGTGTCGGTGGAGATGCACGTGTTTATGGAACATCTATTATTACTAATCACGTAAGTCAGGGCGATATTTTTGAATAATAATTTTTGGGAATTAAAATCTATGCATTTTTTTAAATACTTTTTTATTTTAACTTTATGGTCTTTGGCAACATTTGCTTGTGATGAAGTGGGGACAATTCGGCATACTAATCCTGATGGTTCGATTGGTGGCTTAGTAGGGCCTTTAACAAAAGTAAATGTAAATGCTTATATTGGATATAATGCTAAAATTTGTGAAAAAGCTTGGGTAGATGCTGGAGCTAAAGTTTTAGATCAAGCGGTTGTTAGAGGGAATGCATGGGTTCGAGAGTATTCGACAGTTAAAGATTTCGCAGTTGTTAGTGATGATGCTGTCGTGTGGGGAATTCGTAATTCTCCTGTCATTGTAGCAGGAAAAAGTAAGGTATATGAGCGTGCTAAAATTTTAACAGGAACAGAACTAACAGACAATTCTCAGGTGTATGGAGATGCTTCGGTTAAGGACTCTAAACTTTCAAAAGATGCATGTGTTTGCAAAAATTATAGAATTTCTAAGCAAATTCTTGATGATGCTTATTTCTGCAATAGCAGTGATGAGATTTCATTAGGAACTGTCTCGATCAAAAGCTACAATCAAAAAATTATAAATAAGAAGAAAGATTATATAACCTTAGTGTTAAATGAATATAATTTTTCATATAACCTCTTCGTAACCCCCATTCCTTGACGCTGTATGTCCAGCTACTCTTTCTTTTTAAAGTATTACTTA
>CAZTYT010000367.1:0-2120 GCA_964618245.1 uncultured Legionella sp.
CCAAAAATAATTTATTTAGGTAACATAATTGCTTTCCGCGACCAGAAAAGCAAGCCAAGCATTTTATACCACTGGTAAGGGGATTTCAAATCAGGAAAAGCTAACTAAATAGGATTTTTGTATCTGCACTATCAGGTTACGATAAACTATCATGTCATTTAAATTAATGCTAAGCTAGTTTTACAACATTTATCATTTTTGCAGGCAAAAAATGAGTGATGAAAATAGTGAGAACATTTATCCATGTGTTTTATTAAAGAACTCCGCTGGCATAAAAGGTATAAGAGGCGTTGCACCCTTTAAAGATTGCATCGAACCCCTTACGGTGCATTTGCAAATACGACCTCCACCAATCCCCAGGATGCTTTTTATTACCCTATTACCCAAACTCACACCTTAAGCAATCAGCCATTGACTATACCAGGTTGTCCAAGCCCTATTGTTTGGCCATCAGCTGAACATGCTTTTCATGCACAAAAAGTGATTCATTTTAGAGAAAAGCTGGCAGCTGCCAATCCTGGCGATCCTAAAATAGATAAGCTGAATGCAATGCTATTAGATATTTATCAGGCAGGACGGCTTCCTAGAAAATCCATTTTTTTACCCAAGTCGGGCAATCCAAATGATCCTGATACTTATGAAGGTATTGTAAATCGATACTTAGTTCAATTGAACCTGACTACCAAAACGGAATTCGATGATTTGTGCCGGGCCGGTTATCATCCTTTGAGAGAGAAAAATGGTACGCTCCCTGCGGACCAAATTGATCCAACAACACAATTGCCTTATACCTATGGTTATATGAAAGGAGTGATAGAATTAAAATTAGCCCAGCATCCACAACTCAAACAAATCGTAAAAGAGTTAGCAGCTAATGGGATATTGCCAGTTGAGATAAGCCAACATGATATGACTTGGGCTTCGTTTAAAGAGGGATCAGGAAAGAATTATTTAGGTATTATTTTACTAGAATGTGGAAATAATTTATTAAAACAGGAAGAGCATATATCTTCAGTTCCTATTGATAATCCACATGAGGCTTACCTTGCGTTGCAACACTCTGGTGAAAGCTTCGGTTATGACCATTTACGGCAATTTGTTAATAATAATGGTTCGGGATCTGCTTATAATCAGCTACCCAATAGGGTGAATAATCAAAGTCAATTATCTAAATCAAGTGTACACAGTTTTTCTTATGGGGCTAAACTCTCTCCTGTCTCTAATTATGAAAATTTAAATTCTCTTTCAATTTGCAAGGAAGGTGCAGCTAAAAATAATGCGATTTTTGCGTTGCTCCATTCTCTACCTGAGATTAATTCATTTGCTATAAGCCAAACAGGATATGTTTGCCTAGATTTGGGATCAGTTTCATCGGCCTTGTGTTTTATGCAATCTTTCGGAGGGGCACGAGGTAGAGATAGTGTAGTCATTTTTAATCCAAATATGCAACGAGATTACATGCAACTAATGAATTTGTTTCAACATGCAACCCATATGAGCACACATTACCACCATACGGTGATTAATTTTGATACCTTGAGAAATGATTTCTTTTATCAAAAAGATCAGCTAAATTCTTTCGCAAAAGAAGTTCCATGGCTAAAAAAAGAAAATATAGAGCATCAAATGCCTGCATTACATACATTCATTCAAAAAATAGAAAGTGTTCACAAAGTAAAAATTAATCAGTTTGCCATAGATGACTATGGCTATTGGCGTATGAATTTTTCTTCAGAAGCAGATATGAAAAAAATAGTAGATTATGTTGGTGAACCTGCTTTTGTTGAAGGAAATAGTATTATTTTTGATCCTAAAGAAGGTTTCGGAAAGCGCTTTATCAATGAAATATTCCCTCCACATCTTTATCGTCAACAACAAATAGAGAACGCGGTTTACCAAGAATATGAAAACGTAAGAATACAAAATCGTCAGAATAATTATCGCAGGTAGCCTATAAGAAGAGGATCTAAAACAAGCTGATTATTTTAAATCAGCTTGTTTTTAATAAAAGGGTTACTCAGGAAACATAGAACTAATAGATTCAGCCTCACTAATGCGTCTGATGGCTTCAGACAGCATACTAGAGAGAGAAATTTGTCTAATTTTTGTGCATTGGCTTG
>CAZTYT010000368.1:0-2117 GCA_964618245.1 uncultured Legionella sp.
TTGATCAAGAAAGATAGGCGGATGCCAAAAACGCAAGTCACGCTGATTGGTGGAGACTTGCAGTACTTGTGCGCCTTGGCTATGTTTAAGCGATTGGGCTTGAGTATCAGAAACTGTTCCAGTGAATCCTTCCCAGCTACCCCATAAGGTGCTCATGTGTTTTGCTGCGACTTGCGAACTAATAATATGGCTTTCGGCATGGACATGATAATTTTGCGACTCACCCTTAGCTTTTGCTTCAGTATTTAAACGCACTGCCAATAATTGGTTTACGCCAGCACTAAAGGTGGATCCCACTACTTTTTGGTTATCAGTAGATAAGGGGATAATTTCTTTCATCAAATAAGATGCTTCACCTATTTGAATATTTTCTTCTCTAACGGTGAAACCCACACCTTTTTGAAGTTCATGAGCTTCATGAGCAGATTGAATCCAGCTTACTAATTGTACGCCATCGCCTTGAAGTCGCTTGATAAACCTCTGCTTGTCTTCATTCTTTTGAGCGACCTCATATAAGTATTTTATTAATTCTTCCACATCACTTTGTTTAATTCCCTCTTTTTTTTAATGAGTTGGCATGGGCCGTGTAAAAAGCATTAATCGCCTGATAAAACCAAATCATTTGTTTGGGAGTCCGTCCAGTTGGACGCGCATAGTTGTATTCGGTTTTTCGTCCTTCATCAAAATAGATAAAGTCAAGCTCATCACCGAGTCCAATGCGTTGTTTAGGCGGAATGATAATAGGACGGCCCTGGAAACTTTGTTCATCTAAAAATAGAGATAAATCACCTAAGGTAGAATAATGAATACGTCCCTTAGCATTATTTTCCTCTATATAAGCTTCCCGGGGTGATTTAGGTTCAATATAGCTGGCTGTCAGATTAAGGTAACGATAAAATTCCTGATAATCTTCTAAATCACGCTGTGCTAAAGAGCGTTTAGCGGTACATACATCAACTGTTTTACCTTGAGCCGCATGATAGGCAGCACGCAAGGCCACAAAATGGCTCTTTCCTTCCCCTGTTGCTAATTGCAGTACTTTAGTTGGCGAAGTAATGACTACATCATTGGTGAGTAACGCAAATTGTTGCGCCATGTGCGGGTATTTACGCGAGGTACGGCCAAGTGCTTCAAATAATAAAGCCCAGATTTGTGTTTGCAGCACATCATCTTTTGGATGAGTTAATGATTCTTTAGATAAGCGATGAAAGGCTTCTGCCAATTCGGTTTCGGTTAGTCGAGAAATCGCTTTGGTGGTTCCCTCTACAAAAGTATCTCCGTTTTCCAGTTGTTTTAATTTGGAGAACATTAAACTAATGCGGCCAATCTGCTCAGGGCTTAGCAAACGGCTGTGGTTTCCATCAACAATTTTTGTTTCAGTCAGCATCCGTTGTAAATCAGCCTGGCGTGTCTTGGCAACACGTTGGTAGTCGGCGCGCACTTCAGGAAAAGGATTACATAGGTACTCTTGTACTGCTTGTTCCAAGGACTGGCCTTGTTCATGTTTCTTCAATAGTTGCAAAAGATCGCCAGCACCAGGGGCAGGCTGCTTCGGATAACAAGCGACCAGTAGAGTTAATTCTTCATTGGATAGCTTGAGTAGCTTTTCAACTAATTTAGGTGCTTTTTTCTCCAGCTCATGAAGGTAATCATCTTGACTTCTTAATCCTTCTTGTAAACTACTCCAACCAATAATGTGCAATAGTTGGGCGCGTTTCTCTGCCTGTTCATCAAGAAGACTGCTCATAATCGAATTAAATAATGATTCGACTTGAGGTTTCTCTGTCATCGCTTTAATCCATAGCGCTGCTGTCATTTCCCATTTTTGATTGACAATGCCAGTACTGCGTGCATGACTCAGTAATTTCTTAAATTTTTCTAAGCGATTGCTTAATTCGTTAACTGTGCTACAGGTCAGCAGATTTTGCAGTGCGTAATCGCGACTAGATGCATAGCTATCTGTCGCCAGTAGATTAATTGTTTCAATTAACAAGGACGTCGATCTGGTTAAAGAGAATTCTTTCAAGAATAATTGGCATAATTTAGCTTGCTGCGAACGATTAAACGTCGTATTGGCAATAATATTTTTTAATGGTGTTAACAATTCTTTAGGGAAA
>CAZTYT010000369.1:0-2108 GCA_964618245.1 uncultured Legionella sp.
GACTAAGAAATGGCGTCTTTGGTGTAGTCGCGGATTTCATCGGCTATGTTTCGCATTTCAGCGACGATTTCCGTTGTGGGTTCCAGCCTCTTGCATAATTTACGCAAGCGTGTGCTCATTCTGCCTAAACTTTGCTTTGCGGATTGATACTCTTGCTTGCAAGCACGCAATTCGGTGTTTTCGCGGGTAAGCAAATCAATACGATTCTTTAATTCACTGATTTCGTCTTTCATTTTTTCCTAAATGATTTCAACCAGTTTACATTGACGTGAAATTAAAGTCATTGTCGATCAGCAATCTTCAAAAAGGGACGAGCTCCTCACCATAAGAAAGATAATCTCTTTGAAATAACATTTTTTACAGTTGAGTTGGGGATGATTTTTTAACCACGACAGTTTATTGAAAGCTTCAGTATTAATACCGTAATAACTACGGTATTTCTAAAAGATCTTATTGATATATACTTTCGTTTTTAGCCACTAATAATGGAGTATTAGTATGGAATCTAGCCGTAATGCATTAGGTATCCCTCATGACCTTTTTGCCTCTTTAATCGATAATTATTTGCCGATGGAGGCTAGGGGGCGTTTAGCGTGCGTTAATAAACACCTTAGAGAAAGCGTCGCCAAACATCCCGTCATGTATTTAGCCCGTTACATCCATGCTTTTAAGGAGCAAACCCCTTTGCCCAGAGTGGACAAGGTGGAGGGAAAAAGGGTTTTCCACATTAGCAAGGAACTGGCCAAAAGGATTGCCAGAAATGATCCGGGGTTTAGAGGCTACCACCAATTTTTAAGTGAAAATCATGATTTTCAAGCAAATCCTTCCCTTGAGGGGTTTGTCGACTGTTTGTTACGAGATATGCGCTGGGTGATCAGTTCTTTAGCGCGCACTGCCAAAAATTCCAAGGTTAGACAAATTGTTGAGAATCATCAACGCGCCTTTGACGCTCTTTCACAAGCAGATTTGGATGAACAAAAAATTAATGCTATCGATTGGACAAAGCTATATGAAAGAGCAAGTTTCATTAATTCCCATTTCCAATTAAAAAAACTGGACTATAAGGTTTACCAAAAATTTAAAGATCAAGCTGTTGTTACTTTTTTTGGTAATAAGGATTTTGCACTCTATCTGCTTCAAAAAAGTCAAAAAGTCCATAACACTTCAGATGTATTAACAGCCATGTTTAGGGAATTTCCAGAAATGACAGAAAAGGATTATAGCGCTTTGATGGAGAGCAATCCTCATCTATTCTTGTTGAATTATTCTTTCAATGATGAAGTCCCATTCATGCGGGCTGTTCGAAATAAACATATTGAAATTTGTAACCTATTATGCAATGGAAAAAGCGAACCTGTAAAGGACATCCCAAGAGCGCAAACACCCCAGCAGTTTGTTCAATCACTGCCACTCTATGTCTCTTTTCGCCATCTATTACAGAATTATGAGTCTAAGATCCCTTTTGGAGACAATATGGAAGTTGCCTTAGCACTGGTTAAAAAATTTCACGAGTATCAATTGCCCTCTCAATCTCCGCTTTGGGAAAATCAATCCTTCTTACTTAGCTTCGTGCGTATAAAACGCTTTCGCGTCCCCTTCTCATTGCGAACCAATCTTCCTTTCCTTAACAAATTAATCGCAGCTAATCCAAAGATGATTGATCAGTTTTTACAAGGTGATGATTCCCTCTATGCGCAAGCTGTTAAAAGCAATCCTTGGATCTTTAGTCATTTTACAGAGGAACGACAAAAACCTTTGCTATCCCTATTTGTTAGCCTAATTCCTCCCTATACTTTAAGGGATTAGTGATAGGAAGCCAGCTCCGGACTAAGAGTTAAAAAACATTTTCTCAATCTGAAGACTTTTGTATACTATGTGTTAGTCATAACGTTATCGATTTGAGGACCGAATACACTGAGCATAATAATGAAAAAATACGTGTTTAAACCTTATAGCAACACATTCCCTGAGCTATTCGAAAATGAGAAGCAACGCATTCTATCTCATGTGAAAACCGCTCCTATAATCGAACATGTTGGAAGTACCGCAATTCCAGGCTTAGGCGGAAAAGGAATCATTGATATTGCCATTTCTGTCGATAAAGAAAA
>CAZTYT010000370.1:0-2106 GCA_964618245.1 uncultured Legionella sp.
CAAAATGGGGAGGTTGTTTTTGATAAACCAATGCCTTATTTAATTAATAATGATAAAAATCAAACTGTTGTAATTATTGATACTACTGGCAAGGTTAATGATTTTACCGCTGAATATCCTCACTTGAGCATTTTAGTGAATAAAAACAAAATTTCATTTAAATTACCTACTCCTCAATTATTTACTACGAATACAGAAGCCGCGCCTGGAAAGGGATCTCCTATTGTCCAACCTTTTGACAAAGGCACCAATTTAGTATTTGACGGTAAAAAATTAGTTGAGCAAAACTCTGTTATAGGGCTGAAATATGCATCAGAAATAATGATTTATCCCATTATTGCAGCCATATTTTTTTCTATTTTTTTGGTATTTTTTCTTGTACTAGCTTTATTAGGCCAAACATTTTCAGCTATTTTCTTTTCTTTTAAAGTTAGCTTTACTACTTCGTGTCGATTACTTGTCGTTGCAGGAACACCTATGCTTTTGCTATTTATTGGCTTGCTTACTTTCAATTATGTATTTCAGGGCTCAGGCATAATCTTATTTTTTCTGCTCATCGCTTATTATAGTTATGCACTCTATGCATTAAGGGCAGAAAGTCGTCAAGTAGTGGTTTCATGAAAGAATTAATTCATTTTGCTCACGGAAATGGTTTCCCTGCACTATGTTATAAGCAGATGTTAGATAATTTGCACCCATTTTTTGATTATTGCTATATCGATAAAATTGGACACAACCCTACTTTCCCAGTAGGTGAAAATTGGCATAATTTGGTTGCTGAGGTGATTGCCAATATCAGCAAGCAAACAGATAAGCCGGTTATTGCCCTTGGCCATTCTTTAGGAGGAGTTTTAAGTCTATTAGCTGCTATTGAACAACCTCAATTATTCAAGGCTGTGATTATGCTTGATTCACCGCTAATTGGCACATTTAAATCCAGTATGGTCAGGCTTGCAAAAGCATTAGGTGTCATCGATCGCATTACGCCAGCTTTAAGAACACGAGGTCGTCGTGAATATTGGAAAAACCATGAACAGTTAATTGCTTATTTAAAAACGCGGGATTTGTTTAAAACATTTACTGACGAATGTCTTGAGGATTATATTACTTATGGACTAGAACATAAGAATGATGGTTATTATTTGCGTTTTGATCGACACATTGAATATCAAATTTACCGCACAATTCCTCACATCATCCCAACCTATGAGGGGAAATTATCAACACCAACAGCGTTAATTTATGGTGACAAAAGCACTGTGGTTGGTAAAATGGATGTGCGTTATATGAAAAAAAAATTTAATATAAAGGTCTTTAAAACCTCTGGTACCCATTTATTTCCAATGGAGCATCCACAGGCAGTAGCAAAACAGATTATAGCGGTTTTAAGGCAATTAAACGCTTAATCAAGAAGATAATACGTCCTACCAAGTTTTAGACAAGGCGACAGCGTTTGAGGGGAAAGAGTGTACTCAAAAGTACAGGCAGAAGCCGAGTAACCTTGCAACAAGTATAAAGCTTAGTGGGCGTGCTGTATGGAAAACTAATTGAAAAATGGTCGTTTTAATACCATATATTAGTTATCAGTAGGTAAATAATTAAGGAGAATGTGGTGCTTCACGCTATTTTAATGCTCTTAACCTTGGGTGCAGCAGGGATATTACTAACACGACAAGCAGCAATTTCAGTGTGGGCTATTTGTTTTGCTTTATTTGGTGGCTTAGTGTTTTATTATGGGGCGCCAGGATTTTTCACTAAACTACTTTTAGTCTCTATTGAGTTAATATTAATTGCTGGTGCAATAAAACCTCTACGACGCAAGGTACTTTCAAAATATCTTTTTCAAACAGTTAGCAAGGCTATGCCTACGATGTCAGCTAC
Source organism: uncultured Legionella sp. (assembly GCA_964618245.1). Taxonomy (GTDB): domain Bacteria; phylum Pseudomonadota; class Gammaproteobacteria; order Legionellales; family Legionellaceae; genus Legionella. Next base: position 1,882 of record CAZTYT010000370.1, read on the forward strand.
TGAGAGAGAGGCATTAGAAGCTGGTACAGTAAGTTGGGAAGGTGATTTATTTACTGGGGAACCCAATTTCACATTACTACGTAATACACCAACTGTTTCTTTACCATTAACTTCCTGACGGCAAACTATGCCTCGGTCAGGTATGGATGCAGCATCAGATCCTGCATTAGGTGCTGTTAATGCAAAACAGGGGATTTCTCGCCCATCAGCTAAACGAGGTAAATA
>CAZTYT010000371.1:0-2100 GCA_964618245.1 uncultured Legionella sp.
AAGAAACGCCACTTTACACCTACCCATCCGGTACCTGGGGACCATTGGAAGAAAAAATTGCGTTCGCAAAGCGTAAAACCAACAAGTTTAATACGGTTTCTTTGCCTAAGTAATGATCGATTCGATAGATTTGATCTTCAGCAAAAAAACGAGCCACTTCGTCATTAATAGCTATAGAAGATGGCAAATCATGGCCAATAGGCTTTTCTAAAACCACTCGCGAAGGTTGGTTCGTCAAGCCAATGGTGGATAAGCCTTGGCAAACTTGCGCATACAAAGATGGAGGGATCGCAAAATAGGAAATAGCTACCCTTTCTGCAGGGTTAACATGTTCCTTTAACTGCACATAAGTTTTTGTCTGAGAGAGATCCAGTTGGCAGTATGATAATCTTTTTACAAGACGCGCCCAGACTAACTCATCTAAAGCCTCGTTTAAAAAACCCTGGATTTTTGCCCTCATTAAATCGATACAGGCTGATAAGGTTAATTCTTCACGCGCACAACTAATAATTTTAGTGTCCGGATGTAATAAATCAGCACGTTCAAGCTGATATAACGCGGGGAATAACTTGCGACAAGAAAGATCACCCAAAGCACCGAACACGATTAAATCACAGGGGTACTTCGCAATTACATTGTCGATCATAGGATATCCCCAACAATCCATCGTTGACTCAAGGTTTTCAATACTAAATTGAAAGGTATGGCAAATCAACCTCTTAAAAACATAAAAAGCATTACTTCAGGCTAAATAGCGGTTTTATTGCAAAACTAAATTTTTATGCTATATGAATAATAGATTAAATTAGTTTCTCAATGCCCTCTTACCTTTCAGGAGCAAAACATGCTGAATAAGAGATTTTCAGAAAGACTTAACAAAGAACTTGATGATATTGGTGCTCCCGAGTCAAGTGCGGAGCGGATTGAAGTATTATCCAAATTGGTTAAGATACCAAAATTCAAAGCAGAGGCATTGCTTAACGGCGCAACTAATCCAGATGAGGCCTTATTAAATGCTCTGGCGCAGGAATTTGAAGTAAGCGCAGATTGGCTAGTCGGCAAAGCCGCGGCAAAACATTAAGTAGGTTGAGTCAAGCAACCTACTTACTTTGTTTATCCATGAAAACGGTGATTCAAGTTGATTGGTTTTGCGTGTTTTTCTATGTATTCAATAATTTTTCGAGCAATATTTAACCCTGTTGCCTTTTCTATCCCTTCCAGACCTGGAGAAGAGTTAATTTCTAAAACCAAAGGCCCGTGATTAGAGCGGATTAAATCCACACCAGCAACCTTTAAACCCATTGTTTTAGCGGCGCTGACTGCAATTGAACGCTCCTGAGGAGTTAACTTGACCTTGATTGCTTTTCCACCTTGATGGACATTCGCACGAAATTCGCCTTCTTTGGCTTGGCGTTTGATAGCACCAACTACTTTCTCACCAACAACAAAACAACGTATATCAGTTCCACGGGATTCTTCAATAAACTCCTGAACCAAAATATTCGCACGCATCTCTTTAAATGCATTAATGATACTCACTGCAGATTGATGGCTATCTGCTAAAATAACCCCTTTACCTTGGGTTCCTTCCAATAATTTAATGACTAAAGGAGCTCCTCCAACCATACGAATTAAATCTTCGGTATCATCAGGTGATTGAGCAAAACTGGTTAAAGGCATAGGAATACCCTTGCGGGCTAGTACTTGTAACGAACGAAATTTGTCGCGTGAGCGAGAGATTGCTATCGACTCATTCACAGTATACATTCCCATGGTTTCCAAATGGCGTAAAACGGCTGTACCGTAATAAGTCATGGAAGCTCCAATCCGGGGAATTACTGCATCAAAATAAGGTAAAGGCGCTCCGCCTCGATAATGAATTTTAGGGCAAGAAGCCGCAACATTCATATAACAATATAAAGGATTAATAATTTTAATCTCATGACCAGCAGCTTCCCCCTCCTCTTTTAATCGCTGATGAGAATATAACTCTGGGTTAGTTGCCAGTATTGCGATTTTCATACTCATGAATGAAGCTTTCCTCAAATATTTTTATTCTTTTACAACCTTGCATCGTACAATTTAAGACTAGCCTACAAA
>CAZTYT010000372.1:0-2099 GCA_964618245.1 uncultured Legionella sp.
TCAAGTTCCAACTCAGCTAAAAAATCGGGATCCTGACGATACGTTTGATAAGCTTTCTCTAATTCTTTTAAAGCATAAACCAAAGTATCAGCAACAAACATACCACCATAAGGGCCAAAATGGCCTCGCGCATCAGGAAGTTCTTTCATATTCATTTAATTATTACCTCAACCGTAATCCAGAATCTGTGATTACCAATACAGACTCCATATCCGATTCAGTATTTAACAGACATAAGACATTAACGTTATTTTCCGTAAACATTTACTGTGTATACACATACCGTAAAACAATCCCGTTCAGACACTGGCCTTGTTCAAGAGTGCTTCGCTTCGTTCGCAATGGAATTTTTATTCAATATACCCTATGAGTATTTACTATTTTCATCACTTGCGTCATTTTATGGTGATCTTTTATCCCTTGCGCGCATTCTATCCCGCTACATAAATCGATAGCATAAGGATGGCAGGCTTTTAAAGCTTGCGATATATTTTCTTCATTTAAGCCCCCTGCCAAAATATATGGGGTCATAAGATTTTCAGGGACAACTTGCCAGTCAAAACTTATCCCTGTCCCACCTTTTAGTTTAAGCGACGGCGTATCTAATAAAAGCGCGCGCGCATTTGAGAAATTTTGGGCAGCTTGCTGAATGCGCTGGGTAGAGTCAGCTTGTATTGCCTTTATATAAGGTTTATTAAACTGCTGACAAAACTCTGCAGATTCTTCACCATGGAATTGCAAAAATTGCAATGGCAACTCAGCAATAATTTGTTGCACAAAAGTTGGCTCAGGATTAACCAAAACCGCTACAGCATCAACAAATGGGGGTAGTTTTTTTAACAAAACAGATGCTTGGGCAATCGTCACTGCCCGAGGGCTTTCAGGATAAAAAATCAAGCCAATTGCATCGACTCCCAGATTGACAGCATGAGCAATATCTTCGCTACGAGTCATACCGCACATTTTTACTCGTACCCGCGATAAATTCAATTATTTCTCCCACAAAAAGGAAGGACCCGGACTATTTTGTAAGATACCAAATTCCTGCGGATAAGTGACTTGAACCAGGTATAAACCATATGCCGGAGCAGTTTCAGCACCTAATCGCCTATCACGAGCCTTTAATACTTCTTCAACCCAAGCCACAGGATGTTTTCCTGAGCCTACAGCAATTAAAACACCAGCAATGTTGCGTACCATATGGTGCAAAAAAGCATTCGCTGAAATATCAATAACAAGCAAATCATTCAGACGACTGACTTGCAGTTTATGAATATTTCTCATTGGAGTATTCGATTGACATTCCACTGAGCGAAATGAGGTAAAATCATTTTCGCCTAACAAGATTTGCGCAGACTGATGCATCAGACGATGATCCAACTGCCGATATTGCCAGGTCATGTTACTTCGCAATAAAGCCGGTCTAATTGCACCATTGTAAATGACATAACGATATCTTCTCGCTGTTGCCGAATAGCGCGCATTAAACTCTTCTGGCAGTTCCTTACCCCATTTCACACAAATATCTTTAGGTAAGAAAGAATTAGCGCCATGAATCCAGGCACGGATACTACGTACTTTATCTGTATCGAAGTGAATCACCTGATTAGTAGCATGCACTCCTGTATCCGTTCTCCCTGCACATACAACAGAGATAGGGCAATCAGCCACTTTTGATAAAGCATGTTCTACGGCTTGTTGTACGGTATGCAAGCCTGTTTGTGCTTGCCAGCCATGATATCGGCTACCGTCGTATTCAAGCACTAAGGCAATACGCATTCATTATTCCTACACAAAAAGAGTCAATTTATATCACTGCTTTTGCTTTGTCCATACCTTAAGCGATTGATTTTTCAACTTTATCCGATATATTTCACTGCTCATTATTAACCTATTGATTTAATGAAAATTATTTTTTCTTGATCTTCCTATGTCAACCATGATAATTTCTTGTGCTTTCATAGCAGAGCATATACCAAAAACGGTAAATATAACGATTCGCTTGGCAAAATTCTTATGACCATTGAGATTACTTTATGAAATGGAATTTTTTTTATTCTAGCTTTACTGCTTTATTAATTACTTCTACGACCTCCTTT
>CAZTYT010000373.1:0-2087 GCA_964618245.1 uncultured Legionella sp.
AAACAGTCTGCACGATTCGGTGTCAGATCCACATCAATAACGTAATCATCAAGCATTAAATATTCACGCAAATCCATACCAACTGGTGCATTACTTTCAAGCTCCATAATTCCGTCAGATTGTTCTGCCATTCCAAGTTCAGTAACTGAACACAACATGCCTTGAGAAAGTTGCCCACGCAACTTGGATTCTTTGATTTTAAAGTCGCCAGGTAATCGGGCACCAATCATCGCTAATGCAACCTTTAAACCAGGTCTAACATTAGAAGCCCCGCAAACAACTTGCAAAGGTTTCTCCGCATTAATATTTACTTCGCATAAAGTTAATTTATCAGCATCTGGATGAGGTTTAGTGCTAAGAACTTCAGCCACGATTACATTGGTAAACTCCCCTGCAACAGGACTTACTGCATCAACCTCCAGACCAGCCATCGTTAGCTGTTGGGCTAATTCATTTTCAGTTAAGGAGAAATTCACCCACTCACGTAACCATAATTTACTTAATTTCATCTATAGTCCTTACCACCTGATTAAACTTCTACAATTTAGCGAATACTAAGTTAACCCTAAAACTGACTTAAAAAAGCAAGATCATTTTCAAACATCATACGTAAATCATCAATTCCATAATAAAGCATTGCCAGTCTATCCATACCCATACCAAAAGCCCATCCCTGATACTCATCAGGAGAAATATTAACCGCTTTTAAAACATTAGGATGTACCATGCCACACCCCAAAACTTCAAGCCATCCCGTGAATTTACAAGAACGACACCCTTTGCCGTTACATTGAGTGCACTCGATGTCTACTTCAGCAGAAGGTTCAGTAAAGGGAAAATATGAGGGTCTAAATCGAAGTGCCAATTCACGCCCAAAAAAATGAGCAAAAAAATCTTGCAACAACCCTTTTAAACCAGCCATGGTTGCTTGTTTATCAATTAGAAGACCTTCGACCTGATGAAACATAGGTGTATGAGTTAGATCCGAATCGCAACGATAAACACGCCCAGGCGCAATTAAACGAAATGGTGGTTTTTGCTTTTCCATCGTTCGGATTTGGACTGGTGAAGTATGTGTACGCAGCAGATGCCCATCACCAAAATAAAATGTATCATGCATTGCACGAGCAGGATGATGCCCAGGAATATTGAGTGCTTCAAAATTATAAAACTCAGTTTCTATTTCAGGCCCATCAACGATATCAAATCCTAAACGGCTAAAAAATTCGTTAATTCGATGTTTTACTTGTGTCACTGGATGCAAGGAACCAATACTTTTATTACGACCAGGGAGAGTAACGTCAATCTGCTCTGCTGAAAGTTTTTCTTCCAGTTGCTTTTCTTTGAGCTCATGCATTTTCATTTCAATTAATGCACTAATCTCTCGCTTGGCTTGATTAACCAGTTGCCCTACTTTAGGTTTTTGATGTGGATCTGACACCGAATCGTGCAGACTGTTTTAGTGTATTAGGTATAGCACGTGAAGTGGCGGTGTTAAATAAATTGCCATTATTAGAAAAAAAGATTACTGCCATAACACCTGGTATTGATGATCAATTGTCTGTTGCGGTACAAGCTCCAGACGCCTGTTCTCGCTATTGTGGACGCATTATTCGCAATATTAATTCACAAGCAGTTACTCCTTTATGGATGAGTGAGCGGTTACGTCGCTCAGGAATTCGCATGCTTCATCCCGTTGTTGATATCATGAACTATGTTATGTTAGAGCTAGGTCAACCTATGCATGCTTTCGATTTAGCAACTATTAAAGGTGGAATCGAAGTTCGTTTCAGTAATGAGGCAGAACAACTTGAATTGCTGGATGGCCAAGATTTAACTTTGAATACTAAGGTATTAGTCATTGCTGATCAGGAAAAACCCTTAGCGATGGCTGGTGTGATGGGAGGGGCAGCAAGTGGTGTCCAAGCACATACTACGGATGTATTTTTAGAAAGTGCCTTTTTTAATCCGGTGGTTATTGCAGGTGTAGCTCGTAAATTTGGTTTATTTAGTGATTCTTCCCAACGTTTTGAGCGTGGTGTTGATCCTGAATTACAATTAAAAGCCTTGGAAAGAGCTACGGAACT
>CAZTYT010000374.1:0-2076 GCA_964618245.1 uncultured Legionella sp.
GCTGATGGAAGGATTAAATTTGGGTTACACCCACTTTAAGTTTTTTCCTGCAGTTGCTGCAGGGGGTGTTGCGATGTTACGTGCCATTTATGGTCCTTTTCCTCAGGCGCGGTTTTGTGCAACGGGCGGTATTAATGAAAAAAATAGGAATGACTATTTAACTTTACCTAATGTGACATGTGTTGGTGGATCATGGATGGTTAATGACGAGTTAGTTAAATCGGGTAACTGGTCGTTGATTACAGAATTATGTTGTGCAGCACAAGTATGAGGATGGTGTTTGAATTACACCGTAATATAAATAACAGATGTTCAAGGAGTGAGATATGACGTGGATTGTTGCGATTATCGGCTCAATTGCAGGTTTTTTGTTTGGTTATGATGAGGGCGTTATTGCGGGTTCATTGGAGTTAGTAAAAAATTATTTTGGTCTGACTCCCACTCATATTGGCGTTATGGCCTCTGCTTTACCTTTTGGTGCTTTATTTGGTTCGCTATTCATAGGTGCTGTGATGGCTTCCAAGGGAATGAAGTATTTTGGTCGCCGCACTTTATTGTCTTTTGCTGGTTCGTTATTTTTTGTAGGAGCCTTAGGGGCTGGTTTAGCGGATTCTATCTCTTTACTTGTTTTCTCTCGCTTAATTCTCGGTTTGGCTATTGGTGTTGCTTCAGTCATGACACCTTTGTATTTAGCAGAAACAGCTACCGTGGAAACCAGAGGTGCAGTAGTAGCAATTTATCAGCTTGCGCTCACAGTCGGCATCGTTTGCTCTTATACGGTTAATTACTTACTAATAGAAAATCAAGCATGGCGAGTTATGTTTGCTTCAAGTGCTGTGCCTGCCTTAATTTTAAGCATCGGAATTTTACTCATGCCTGAATCCCCGCGATGGTTATGTAGCGTAGGACGACGTGACGATGCGATTGTTGCTTTAAAAAAATTGCGAAAGCACCAATCGATAGGGCATGAGTTAAATGATATTGAAACAACATTGGCTCATGAACCTCATAAAGGAAGCTGGTTATTACTTTTTAAAAAACCGTTATTGCCTGTATTAATGCTAGGTATGATGCTGTTTTGTCTACAGCAATTAAGTGGCATTAATGTGGTTATTTATTTTGCGCCAGAAATATTTAAAAGCTTAGGGCTTAATAGCAGTGCTGGACAAATATTAGCAACCATCGGGATTGGGTTGGTCAATTTATTGGTAACTATTTTGGCAATGCTCTGGGTAGATAAAATAGGGCGCCGTAATTTGTTATTGTTAGGTTTTGCAGGGACTGGCATTAGCCTGTTAGCACTAAGTTTATTTTCTTTGAGTCATCTGGCATGGTTACCCTATCTTTCCGTGATTTGCCTGACCACTTATATTTTCTCGTTTGCAATTAGTGTTGGCCCTATTCCTCATATTGCGATGGCGGAAATTTTTCCTCTTTATGTACGAGGAGCAGGGATGGGTTTATCAGCAATGAGTAATTGGACCTTTAATACCCTGGTTATTTTTAGTTTCCCTCTATTGGAAAGAAGCTTGGGCATTGATTACACATTCGCCCTGTACGCAGTAATTTGCTTTTTAGGATTGATTTATACTTATTTCTACATGCCGGAAACTAAAAATATTAGTCTGGAGCAAATTGAGAATCATGTAATGGCTGAGCAACCGTTACGTTTATTAGGACGAACAAACATGCCAGATACAACTGATTTTATTAAAAAAAGCAAACCAGTATTGGCTTCATAAATTGGCATAAGCCTGGTTGTTCGCAACCAGGTTTTGTCGGGCCAAGGCCCGACCTACGATCAGTTAATCTCAGCGTGCAAGCACGTTTAGCCAGGTTTATTTGCTCATCATATTTCGGATCAAGCCGACAATCGCGGTGAGTATACCACCACCAACCAAACCACCACCTGCATCACTTAAGAGCGAATTGATAGTAGTATCAGCCAGACCCAGGCTATTAAGAAAGTTAACACCTTGCAAAATATACCCTCCTAATGCACCACCGACGAGTCCTGCAATTGTATTACCAACTGTTCCTAGACTTAGATTTTTTAAGCCAGCACCAGTAGCATTA
>CAZTYT010000375.1:0-2071 GCA_964618245.1 uncultured Legionella sp.
TTATTTGTAGTGATGTTAGGTGCTTATACCCGTTTAACCGATGCGGGTTTAGGGTGTCCGGATTGGCCAGGATGTTATGGAAAGCTGGTGCTTCCTAGTGCTAAAGAAGCTTTAGCCAATGCCCAAACAACTTATCCGCAAATTCCTATCGAATCCAGAAAAGCCTGGACAGAAATGGCTCATCGCTACGCAGCTGGTACTATAGCTTTATTGATTTTCTTTATTAGCTTTTCTTTATTATATAAGCGCTTAAAAGGTAACAATACACCTTGGCACTTACCTGCAGCATTGCTCATTTTAGTCTTTTTTCAAGCAGCATTAGGGATGTGGACTGTTACATTAAAATTATTGCCTGTAGTGGTAATGGGGCATTTGTTAGGCGGCATTCTTATTGTAGCTTGTTTAAGTCGCTTAAGACTACAAGTCAGCTCTGTGCAAGGAAGGGATTTGCCGCAATGGCGTCCCTGGTTACGGTTAGCAGTTATCATTGTTTTTATACAAATTGCCTTAGGAGGCTGGGTTAGTGCTAATTATGCTGGCATTTCTTGTATTGGTTTTCCTATGTGCAATGGCGTCTGGTGGCCAGAGTTGCATTTTTCCCAGGGTTTTAACCTGTTTTCATCGGTAGGGACCAATTACCAGGGCGGGATATTGGACCATGAAGTGCGTGCCACCATCCAGTTTATTCACCGCTTGGGTGCGCTGATCACAGCAACTTATCTATTTGCATTATCTATCCTTATACTTATTCGCAGTAAATTTAATAAATTAAGGCTGGTTGCAATCCTTCTTTTTTTACTGATTCTGATTCAACTAATCCTGGGTATTTTAAATGTTATTTATTTATTACCTATTCAGGTTGCCGTCGCCCATAACGGGGTTGCAGCGCTATTATTAGCTATCGTTTTTAGTACGCTCCATTTGACACGTAAGGAGCAGGAATAATGCAATCGCAACAGATAGTAAAGTCTCCAGGGGTATGGCGAGACTACATCGAATTATGCAAGCCGCGTGTAGTTCTATTGATGCTATTGACGGTACTTGTCGGAATGTACCTAGCAGCTCCAGGCTGGATTAGCTTGTCTTTGCTAGGAACTTCTTTATTGGGTGTTGGTTTTTGCGCTGGTAGTGCGGCGGCAATTAACCACTTGGTTGATCACCGAATAGATGCCATTATGGCACGCACTAAAAAGCGACCGGTTGCTCATGGGAGGGTTTCAGTCAACCAGGCTGCATTATTTGCTGTTGTCATGGGTACAATTGGTTTGGGTGTTTTAGTTTTTTGGGTAAACAAATTAACGGCATTGCTTACTTTTGTGACTCTTATTGGGTATGCGGGTATTTATACTGGGTATTTAAAGCGCGCAACTCCTCAAAATATTGTCATAGGTGGTTTGGCTGGAGCTGCCCCACCTTTATTAGGATGGACTGCCGTAACTAACCAGCTTGATCCGCAGGCTCTATTATTAGTACTTATTATTTTTACCTGGACTCCGCCGCATTTTTGGGCTTTAGCCATTTATCGGCATGAAGAATATCAGCATGCAGAGATTCCAATGTTGCCAGTTACTCATGGGATTCAATTTACTAAACTTAATATTTATTTATACACCATTCTCTTGGTAGTAGTTAGTCTTCTACCGTTTGTAGTTGGTATGAGCGGTTTATTTTACCTCCTTGGCGCTTTGGTTTTAGGAGCACGATTTTTATTTTGGGCTCATAAGCTCTATGGCACCGAGAAAGCAGTAGTTGCGATGCAGACTTTCCGCTTTTCTATTGTGTATTTAATGTTATTGTTTGTTTTTTTATTAATTGATCATTACCTGTAGGAGGGATAAATGAATTTAAAAGCCAAGGGTGCAACCTTTACTTTGGTTATTGTATTAGCTCTTGCAGGTTTATTTTCGGGCATTTTTGTTGGTCAACATATGCCATTTAAGAAAAAAATTGATGCGACCAATTTTCATGGTACTTACTTGGAGAACCCAAGACCTATTAACCAGTTTAGTTTAATGGGTATTGATCAAAAAGTATTTGATAACGCAAGCTTACAAGGGCGGTGGACTTTAAT
>CAZTYT010000376.1:0-2044 GCA_964618245.1 uncultured Legionella sp.
CATCTATACTTATTTGCCATTGCAAGCAGCAACCTGTCTTGCAATGGCAGCAATTTCTTTTCTATTCTTTAGTCCTTATACTAGACTTGTTAAATGGATAGTTACAGGGAGTAGGCCATGGCCAATGTAGCAGAAGTATTAGTCGATACTTTAAATCATGCAGGGGTAAAACGCATTTATGGTATTGTTGGCGATTCATTAAATGGAATTACCAATGCCCTACAAAAATATAAAAATATTGAGTGGGTACACGTGCGTCATGAAGAAGTAGCTGCCTTTGCTGCAGGAGCTGAAGCACAATTAACCGGAGAGTTAGCAGTATGCGCCGGAAGTTGTGGCCCGGGCAACTTACACTTAATTAATGGTCTTTTTGATTGCCATCGCAGCGGTGCGCCCGTCTTGGCAATAGCGGCACATATTCCTAGCCCCGAAGTTGGTAGCGACTATTTTCAGGAAACGCACCCTAATATTTTATTTAAAGAATGCAGTTGTTTTTGTGAAGTGGTTACTACTCCAGAGCAAATGCCTCGACTTTTAAATATTGCTATTCAAACCGCCAAAGCAAAATCAGGGGTAGCCGTTTTAGTCTTATCAGGGGATGTGGCCTTACAACAAGCACGCTATGCGGCAAGCAAGGAGCGTTATGCCTACATAAAGCCAGAGGTGGTACCTTCTGAACCGGTTTTAAAAGAAATTGCCGGATACCTTAATGCCGCTAAGAATGTCACCTTATTTTGCGGAATAGGAGCTGCTAATGCCCATGATGAGGTGATGCAATTATGCCATGCCTTACAATCACCGGTTATTCATACGTTGCGCGGAAAACCTTTTATTGAGCCTAATAATCCTTATGATGTGGGAATGACCGGTTTCATTGGTTTTTCGTCCGGTTACCATGCGATGGAGGCCTGTGATACTTTATTATTATTAGGGACAAATTTCCCTTATCGTCAATTTTATCCAAGCAAAGCGAAAATTATCCAGATTGATTTACAGGGCGATTGCTTAGGCCGACGCACTGATTTAACGCTAGGTGCGGTCGGTGATGTTGCCTGTACTATTAAAGCATTATTGCCTTTATTGCATACCAAACAAGATAGTAGCCACCTGGATAAGGCACGGGCCCACTATCACAAAGCACGTCAATCGCTGGATGCCCTAGCGACATTAACTTCTGATAAACAACCTTTGCATCCACAATATTTAGCCAAGGCAATCAATGAAGTGGCTGATGACGATACTATTTTTACCGCCGACGTAGGCACGCCAACAGTGTGGGCGGCACGCTATTTGACAATGAATGGGCAACGACGCCTTCTCGGCTCCTTTAATCATGGTTCTATGGCTAATGCCCTCTCCCAGGCAATAGGCGCGCAAGCCACCTATCCTGGGCGCCAGGTGGTAGCTTTATGTGGTGATGGTGGCTTTGCCATGCTGATGGGGGACATATTGACCTTAGTGCAGCACCAATTGCCAGTCAAGTTGGTGGTATTTAATAATGGTGCTTTAAGTTTTGTTGAAATGGAAATGCATGTAGCTGGTATGCTTGATTATGGGACAGCACTGAAAAATCCCAATTTTGCTGCTTTGGCTGAATCGGTTGGGATTAAGGGCATTAAGGTGGACAGTGCTGCCAGTTTAATTAGCGATTTGCATATTGCATTGGCTCATGAGGGGCCAGTTATTGTTGATGTGTCTGTAGCGCGCAATGAATTGATTATTCCCCCTGCTATTGAGGCGGAGCAAGTCAAGGGCTTGAGCTTATACATGATGAAGGCAATTATTAATGGCCAGGGGGATGCAATCCTCGATTTGGTAAAAACTAATTTATGGCGTGATTAAACTGATAGTAATGAGTAAGTTTATGGGGCTATAGCAAATGAAATTATGGTAACTATTTGCATCCAAGCAAATCTCCGCGGCATCGACCCTGAGAGATCTTCAAAAATTTAACCATTTCTCATGTTTTGTTCTCTGAAATCCAACGAAACCCCGCGGTCGATGCCTTCCAATTAGCCCTAAGTATTTGTTGACAAAATGTTTT
>CAZTYT010000377.1:0-2040 GCA_964618245.1 uncultured Legionella sp.
AGCGTTTGGCTGTTGAACATAAACCCAAATTAATTATTGCTGGTTTTTCTGCTTATTCACGTGTTCTTGATTGGGTTAGATTTAGGGCAATAGCTGATAAAGTAGGTGCATATTTAATGGCCGACATCGCTCACGTTGCAGGTTTAATTGCGGTGGGTTTATATCCATCTCCGCTCCCTTATGCTGATGTAGTTACGACGACGACACATAAAACCCTTCGTGGCCCTCGTGGTGGTTTAATTTTATGCCGGGCTAATGAAGAAATTGAAAAAAAATTAAATTCTTCTGTTTTTCCTGGCATGCAAGGTGGCCCTTTAATGCACGTAATTGCCGCAAAAGCAGTGGCTTTTGCAGAGGCATTATTACCTGAATTTAAAAGTTACCAGCAGCAAGTTATTTTAAATGCACAAGTAATGAGCTCTGTATTAATGGAGCGAGGGTATAAAATTGTCTCCGGTGGTACTGATAATCATTTGTTATTGGTTGATTTAATTGATAAAGAGATCACGGGTAAAGATGCTGATGCTGCCTTGAGTAGGGCTAATATCACAGTGAATAAAAATTCAGTGCCTAATGATCCACGATCACCATTTGTAACCAGTGGGTTACGTTTGGGAACACCTGCTGTTACTACTCGCGGATTCAAGGAAAAAGAAATTACTCTTTTATCCAATTGGGTAGCAGATATTCTTGATGATATTAACAATGAAACGACTATAGAGCGTGTGAAACAAGATGTATTGCGTTTATGTCGTGAATTTCCAGTTTATAGGTAATCATGTACTGTCCGTTTTGTCATGCTGAAGAAACCAAAGTTGTGGATTCTCGTTTAGTGGCTGATGGCGCTCAAGTGCGCAGAAGACGAGAATGCCTGGAGTGCCATGAGCGCTTTACTACTTTTGAGACAGCGGAATTAATTATGCCCGTCATTATTAAGCGTGATGGCAGAAGGGAAGCATTTAATATAAATAATTTGCGTTCAGGCATGTTACGCGCATTGGAAAAGCGCCCGGTCAGTATTGATGCTCTGGAAGAAGCGATTATTGCTATCACACAAGAAATTCGTCGGCGGGGTGAGCGTGAGATTGATTCACAAATAGTAGGTGAATTGGTGATGCGGGCATTATTTAGTCTGGATCATGTGGCCTATGTGCGCTTTGCCTCAGTGTATAAACGTTTTAAAGACGTTAGTGATTTTCGGCAGGCGATTGACGAGATGAAGAAAGATTAGAAAAAAGGACTTTGACTGATATCAAATATGTATAATTCATGAGGTTATGGTGGAAAAACAGTCAATAAGTGGTAAAAGAAAAGCGCGGAAATTAGCACTACAAGCACTTTATCAATGGTTAATGTCTAAAAGTGATTTACATGAAATCGAAACGCAATTCAGAGTCATTAACAATATGGATAAAGTCGATGTTGATTATTTTTGTCGTCTTTTATATGGTGTTCCTGCACAACTGAGTGTTTTAGAAGAAAAGTTAACACCATTTTTAGATAGAGAAATAGAAGGCTTAAATCCAATTGAGCTTACTGTTTTGCGCATAAGCTCCTTTGAGTTACTTAATTGTCCTGAACTTCCTTATAAGGTTGTTCTTGATGAAGCGGTATCATTGACCAAAACTTTTGGCTCTCAAGACGGATATCGCTATGTTAATGGCGTATTAAATAATCTGGCAAAGCAAGAGCGCTCCGTAGAAATTAGCCTGGATAAAGAATAATCGTAGGTCGGGCCTTGGCCCGACAATAAATGATTTAAAACCACATATCGATTACACTCCTCAATTCTGTTCTTACTTAATTATTCTTTTTACACGGCGTTCGCAGTGACATCCTAAAAAAGCAAGTAAAGTGCTTCCTTAAAAAAGTTCGATACTGTAAGGTTCAACCTATACGTTTTTATTTAAAGAGATAAAGCAGTTGACTTAACTTGCTCAGATGGTGATGATTAAGAATTCAAATTTTTCATGCCCATAATAGAGAGCATCATGAATCAAATAAATTTAGCAAAACGTGTTTGGCAAGATCCCGTTTATT
>CAZTYT010000378.1:0-2017 GCA_964618245.1 uncultured Legionella sp.
AATGATTTGGAGTCTTTGCGTCTTTTTGGAAAGTTATTAGAAGTCCATGATGCAGTCCATGCTATACGTATGACAGCAGATCCTGATTATACTGCTGATGATTGGCGCCCAAGTTTGCCAGGTGATAAAATTTCAGTAAGGGAGTTTAATGGGTTTGAGGGAGATGCCTCCGATCTATTATGGCCTTCTTTGGCTAAACAAGTTATCCCTCGTGATGCTGAAGAGATGGACTTACGTACAGTAAGAGTAGGGGATAAAATTTATTCCTCTACCTACATTGATTTATTTCCCAAGGATGTGCGTCCTTTTGTGCATTTATTTACACGTATTTTACCTGCGCATATTCCCTGGAAGATCTCATTTTTAATTGAAAGCGAAGGGCTCAATACCATTAAACTGAAAGGTTTATTGGCGGCTATTTTAAGTTTTAGCTCCGCACAAAACCGATTGATTAGTGACTCGGTTAACTTATTAAAATATTTACAATTAAATACTGATGAGTCCATTGTGCGTTTGCGCGTGGTAGCGACTACTTGGGCACCCGAAGGAAGATTGCCTTTATTAAGGCAGCGAAGCTCGGAATTAGTGAAAGCTATCCAAGGTTGGGGATCAACAGATGTTTCTGAAATTTGTGGCGATCCGTTTGGCGGTTTTGTATCCAGTATGCTAGGCGCTACCTTAAATAGTACAGCAGTACCGACTGTTGCTCCTTTAAGCGCAGTTGTTTCTATGTTGCCGATTACCCGGCCTGCTTCGCCCTGGAGTAAAGGTGCTTTACTTTTTAGATCACCCGATGGTAAGCCTTGGCCTTTTCAACCTGGCTCTACTGAGCAAACCACCTGGATTGACTTAGTTTATGCACGCCCTGGTTCCGGTAAATCTGTATTGTCGAATGCGATTAATTTGGCTTTATGTTTATCTGGAGGTTTATTACGTTTGCCTCGAATTGCTATTATTGATATTGGTCCTTCAAGTAGTGGTTTGATTTCTTTATTGCAAGAGGCGTTGCCTGCTTCCAAGCGTCATTTGGTTGCTTATCACCGTTTGCGCATGACACCTGATTATTCAATTAATCCTTTTGATACGCAATTGGGCTGCCGCTATCCTACAGCTCTGGAACGTGCTTTTTTGGTAAATTTTGTCACGCTGTTGACCACACCATTAGGTGCAGAAAGACCTTATGATGGGATGCCTGATTTGGCGGGTATGGTAGTGGATGAGTTATATAAAAGTATGGCGGATGAATATAATCCAACACCTTATTCACCTGGTGTTGAAGAGTTTTTGGATAGTATTCTGGAAGAAATAGGGTTTGTTCGGGATTCTAAATCCACTTGGTGGGAAGTGACCGATTCACTGTACTCAGCAGGGTTTGTTCATGAAGCAATGCTGGCGCAGCGTTATGCAATGCCACTCTTGGCCGACGCAGCGTCTATTTGTCGTACACCGTCAATTGAAGATTTGTATGAAAAAATTACTGCACCAACCGGGGAGTCATTAATTAATGCCTTTTCTCGAATGATATCTGCTGCTGTACGTGAATATCCTATCTTATCAAGGGTGACAAGCTTTGACATTGGGGATGCCAGGGTTGTTTCTCTTGATTTGGATGAGGTGGCAAAAAGTGGTGGGGATGCAGCTGATAGACAAACCGCTGTGATGTATATGTTGGCACGTTATGTGTTAGCTCGACATTATTATTTAACTGAAGAAAGCCTTACTAATATCCCAGAACAATATAAAGAGTATCATCAAGAGCGAGTTCGCGAGATTCGTGAAGATCATAAGCGCATTGTTTATGATGAATTTCATCGTACCTCTAAATCAGCCGCAGTACGTGAGCAGGTTATTATTGATATGCGAGAGGGAAGGAAATGGAAGGTTCAAATTGCGTTACTCTCACAATCTGTTGATGACTTTGATCCAGTTATGATTGATTTTGCTACCTCCATTTATATTATGGATGCAGGTCCATCGCAAGCTATTGAAAAAACAACTTCGATTTTTGGACTTTCAG
>CAZTYT010000379.1:0-2015 GCA_964618245.1 uncultured Legionella sp.
AGCATCCCGATTCCGACCAAATTTTGGCGTAAATCATGGGCGCTTTTCATGTGCGAGCCTGCCAAAAATCCCAAACCACCCGAGTAGGTTTTGAGGGCTTGGTCAACGGCAAATTCCATAGAAAAATAAACGACGGATTTTTTGTAGCGAGCACATGAAAAGCGCCCATGATTTACGCCAAAATTTGGTCGGAATCGGGATGCTTTGGAAACACGGCTACTATGACCAAGTCCGCAATACCGACAATAGCATGGTGCCGCAGTTTCGCGAAAAAATGTACAATTTCCTGAAAGACACAAAAATTCGCTTTCAAATCACTATCGCCCAACAGCCCGTTTGGGTAGCGGCTTATTATCTTGATCCTAAGTATTTTGGAACGGTGCCGATGTTTTTCCTCACCACCGATACCGACGGCAACGACCCCTGGGCGCGGCGTATTTCGTATCATCTTTATGATGCCGACCCCGCTATCAAGGTCATGCAGTGCATGGTACTGGGGCTGGGCGGAGCCAAGTTTTTGGACGCTATCGACTACCAACCCGATGTATATCACCTCAACGAAGCTCATGCGGTGTCGGCGGTTTTTCATTTATATAAAAAATTTGGCAAACTCGAATCTGTCAGAAAACGCTTGGTATTCACGACCCACACCCCCGAAGAAGCTGGAAATGAAAAACACGACATTCAATTTCTAAGTGATTTGAGTTTTTTTGGCGAAGTGCCTCTTCCTACGGTTCGTAAAATCACGGGTATCCAAGACTCAACATTCAATCATTCATTGGTGGCATTGCGGCTTAGTCACCAAGCCAATGCCGTCTCCAAACTCCACGGCGAAGTATCGCGGCATATGTGGAGCTGGGCGAGTGGAATATGCCCCATTACGCACGTTACCAATTCCCAACACAAGGCTTCTTGGACCGACCCTGAGCTAGAGCAAGCCCGCGCCAAAAGTGATCTTACAGCTATCGACAATCGTAAAAAAAGCCCTGAAAAGTCAGTTGTTTTTGACCGTTGCCGACCAAGTGGGTAAAATATTTGACCCCAACGTCCTCACAATCGTATGGGCAAGGCGTTTTGCAGCTTACAAGCGCCCCGACCTTCTCACCCGCGACCGCGAGCGTTTTGACCGCATCATGCGTAATCCCGAAATGCCAATTCAGTTTATTTGGGCGGGAAAACCTTATCCTAAAGACGAAGGAGCGATTTATACTTTCAATCAGCTTTTTTTATCTGAGTCATTTGTATCCCAATATGGCGGTACTTACAGGCTATGAGTTGTCATTATCAAAACAGCTCAAACAAGGTTCGGATGTTTGGCTCAATACGCCTATTGTAACCCGCGAAGCATCAGGTACCAGCGGTATGACTGCCGCCATGAACGCTAGTCTCAATTTTTCTACCTACGACGGCTGGATATGCGAGTTTGCCAAACATGGTGAAAACGCCTTTATCGTCCCAGTCGCTTCTGAAGATAATCGCGACGCCGAAGATATTTCTAACATGCTAGATGTAATCGAACACGACATCCTCCCGATGTATTATCAACGCCGCGAAGATTGGAACAAAGTCGTTTTGCAAAGTATGAACGACGTAGGGGACTTTTTTAACTCTGACCGCATGGCGGCGGAATATTATACAGAAGTTTATAAATAAGAGAAAAACCGTTAATCGTTAGCAGTTAATCGTCGGAGATAATCTTTAACGATTAGCTGCTTTTTATATTTACAAATACAAATCACAATTGATGTCGGTTCGGTCGATTTGGGCGCCCATTTTTTTGTAAAATTCGATGGCTTCGCTATTCCAATGCGAAACTTGCCAGCGTATTTTATGGCACTTTTCGGCATTGGCTAAATCGATGAGCTTTTCCATGAGTCGAGTGCCAATTTGATGCCCTCGGTACGTCTGCTCTACATACAAATCATCCAAATACAAGGCCTTGCCCGACCACGAATAATAGGCCCAAAAAAAAGAAGCAAATCCGATGATTTCGCCTTCATTTTCAACCACCAAAC
>CAZTYT010000380.1:0-2010 GCA_964618245.1 uncultured Legionella sp.
CCAACCACCAATGCCTGCACCAGTCATGTACATCACAGGCTCGTTGACAGCTGTCATCGCTACCGTTTTTGCTTTCAGATCTACTTCTACTTTGTAGTAGCCGGTGGTACCGATAAACTTTAAATTGCTATCTCCATCATTAGCATTTTCAAACA
Source organism: uncultured Legionella sp. (assembly GCA_964618245.1). GTDB lineage: Bacteria > Pseudomonadota > Gammaproteobacteria > Legionellales > Legionellaceae > Legionella. Next base: position 156 of record CAZTYT010000380.1, read on the forward strand.
ACGAGCTTACGGAAGTAAAGAAAGGATAGTTATAAGATTCAGGCCCCCAATCAGCTTGGGCAAAGAAGCGAAATGCTTGTCCATTATTGAATTTGGCAATTGTTTCATACTTTTTGAATGCAGGGCTTTGTACTTCAACTGCAGCATCGGGCCATGGACCCCAACCATTTAACGCAGCTCCCATACCATAAATGGGAGGAAAGCTGGTGGCGTAAGGAGTAACTGTGAATGTTCTTATAGTTGAGATCACGCTTGCCACTTTATCGCTTATGGTAGAAATAACTCTTAGTTTGATAGACGCAGATTCTTCTGGATTAAGTCCTAAACCCAATAGCTTCTCGTTCATTTCACTTACCTTAACAGCAAATTCAGTCTTTCCAGTAACAGTCGCCAAATCGATGGCATTTGTAAAGTCTCCGGTGGATTTGTCGATTTGTAATTTGTAGTTAACCGCTGCATTGAATCCGAAATTAGTAGCTGTCCATTTAAACGTTTCTAAAATATTGGATGCATTTTCAGAAGTTAATACATACGCATTTGCTGAAGGTGCCAGTAGTTCATTTGCTGCCACATTAGACTTTAATGTGGGCTTTGGGTCATCATCTTTGCATGAAGTAAAGAAAGTAAGCATTAGCAGTATTGCTGAAATGCTTTTTAATATGTTGAATATTTTCATAAAATGATTTTTTACAATTAATCTCCTATTAATTATTAGTTTAATAACCAGTGTTTTGTTTTAAACCTGGATTAGCTGCTAAATCTGCAGCTGGAATTGGAAACAAATCACGGAAAGCTTCAGTAGACTTACCTGCTTTCACATTACCCTTCCAAGGCCATAAATAAGTTCCGCCTGAAAACTTACCGAAACGAATTAAATCTGTTCTTCGGTGACCTTCCCAATACAATTCTCGGCCTCTTTCATCCAAGATGAAGTCGAGAGTAAGCTGCCCTGTGGTAATGTCACCCGATGGACCTTCAAATGCTCTATTTCGTAATTGGTTTACATAGGTAAGTGCCTGATTGATGGAACCGCCTGATCCATTCCGCAAAACAGCTTCCGCGTACATTAAATAAACATCGGCTAGACGGAACATAGGGAAGTCAACATCCATAAAAGTATTTCCCCCAGCATCATATGCTACATTCGGAGCTAAAGCACCTGTGCTTGTTCTGTTGCGGTATTTTCCAACAGCGTAACCATCCGTAAACAATCCTAAATCATTAATTTCAATTGATTGACCTGTTTTAAATAACATATCTCTTTTGTCTGTAGTAGCGAACAAATTAGCCAATCCTGAGGTTGTTCTTAAGCCACTCCATCCAGATTTGCTGCCAAAATCTGCGTCTTTATCCATTGCACCACCTAATTGCGCATTAATTATATATGTGGTACCTCCAAAGGTTTGAGTACGTGAACCATCAAAAGCAATTGCAAAAATAATCTCTGGGCTTGTATGGTTATCTGCTAAGAAATTTTTGCCATACGCAGTTGTAAAGCTGGTCGTTCCACTAGCTAATTGATAGGTAGATGATAGAATTTTGTTAAGGTAAGTCAAGCAATTAGTTGCTTTGCTTTGACCAATATAAACCTGCGCATTTAAATACAATTTTGCTAGTAACATCCAAACAGCAGCCTGATCAGCTCTACCGTATTCAAATTTTGGCGCTCCGACAAGATTATTAGCTTCGATACTTAATAATTCCGATTCTATGTATGCAAATAATTCAGCTCGGGTTGCCTGTTTTGGCAATGTTGCTCCCACCTCACTCGCCTCTGTTACAAAAGGAACATTTCCAAATAAATCAATTGCATGCCAATAAGCCAAAGCACGTATAAATCGCGCCTCTTCTCTAT
>CAZTYT010000381.1:0-2008 GCA_964618245.1 uncultured Legionella sp.
TAAATCATATGTTATACACAAGAAGCACGATCATTGGTTTCCTTTTATTTCTTTTAAACCCCATTTAAAAGATAAGACCCTGGCTAAAGCTTACGCCAAAAATTGGAAAATGCGTCTAAGCATTCATCCAAAAGACCTTGATAAAGCCTGGGATATCATTTCCCCTATCCTTTTTAAAAATAAAGTTAATTTTAAAATACCATATAATCCTTTGATAAAAGAAAGCAGGAAGGAGAAACGCCAATGCTTAAAGAAGCTTTTAAATGAGTTTAACAGTTATAAAGATAGCTATTCACAGCAAATTTTTAGCTTAACAATGCTGAGGAGAACCTATAGAAACATATCCAGAATAGAATTTTACCAAGGTCAATGGCGATTTTTGCCTACATTACAAAAATACTACAATCGATTCCTATTATTTATTCAATCAAATTTTTTAAGCAAACAACGGTTATTTGAACTTACTTGTTTAAAATATAAAAAACTAATTCAACGACAAAAACAAAAGACTGCAGCAAGTTCACGGTTTTTAAATGGAATGCAGTTTACCATTTATTTATTACCCGGAGCGGAGCAACAACACCAACAAATTTTAGAAGAAATTGAGCTTCGTTTATTAGAAAAACAAATAAGACCCGGAAAAATTTGTTTACCAGATAGACAGCTTGGAATTTATACTTCCATACGTCACCCAGGTAAAGACTCTTATCATCCAGCCTCCTCTGTACCTAATTATAATCCGGATAACATCGAGGATCCTTTTGGCTTTTTAAGTACTATCTCTAAAACTAATATCCTACAAGATTCAGAATGCAACACTATCTTACACGCTTCAAATGTAGGCTATCAGATTACTCAATGCCTAAACTCTAAAAAACTTATTCCGCCTCCTTTGCTAAAAAAATTAGCATCCCATAAAGAAGATGTGCTGAATTACATAAAAAGCCGTCCTCCTAAGGAAAAACTAAAATTGGCTCAAAAAGGCATGGATAATACCCAAGTATTAGGTCTTTTTTTTCTAGTCCAAAGAGGAATGTTTACACCTCAGTACGGGAGTGGCACTATGCAAAAACTAGAGAATATAGTGGAAAAGTCTTATAAAACAATTTAATTCGTAATTTACTTCCTATTGAACTACAGTTTAAATTAACTAAAAACATTGGATGTTTACATTGAAAAATAGGGAAATATTAATTTCGAGTTCTGGCAATCTCATTGAATGGTTTGACTTCGGACTATTTATCCTCATGGCCCCCATTGTTGGAGCAAAATTTTTTCCTCAAGGATCAGCAAGTACTTCCACAATTAACGCGTTAATCGTCTTTACAATTGGTTTTCTTTGCCGCCCTCTTGGCGGCATTTTCTTTGGCTATTTCGGTGATACTCAAGGAAGGGTAAAAACATTAAGAATTTCCATACTGATTATTACCATATCAACTCTATTGATTGGGCTAATGCCTGCATATGAAGAAATAGGATTAACCTCCTCTATTTTATTTATTATTCTTCGGTTAATACAAGGATTATCCATAGGTGGCGAGTACAGTGGAATTATGATTTATCTTGCTGAATCAGCCCCCAATAAAAAACGTGGATTTATTACAAGTTTTGCAGCAATGGGAGCAAATTTGGGGTTCCTCTTTGCAACACTAACATTTATTCTACTTCACTCCTTCTTTTCTACAGAAACTATTAATCAATGGGCTTGGCGAGTTCCTTTTATCTTAATTGGTATCCCTGGCTTATTAATTGTTTACTACCGTTTTAAGCTAACAGAAACCAAAGTTTATTCTCGCTTAAAAAGAAATGCCTTTATCAGTAAGATGCCTTTAATTGAAGTAATTAAATTTGCTCCTTATCAATTAATTAAAATTTTGGGACTCACATGCATGAGCTCTACGTTTTATTATTTTTTTATAGGAAATATTCTTGCTTTTCTCGAACACTATGCCGGATTTTCTTTAAAGACCGCTTTAACCCTTCAAAGTTTGGTACTCATCTCCATGTT
>CAZTYT010000382.1:0-1998 GCA_964618245.1 uncultured Legionella sp.
CCAATCAAAAAAATTTCAATTATTAATATCGCTTAAAGCTCAAGCTATTGACTTGCATTTCTTTCTGCATAAAATTTAGTATAAACAAAATCTTATGCGGAAAAATGTTGTATTAATCCCACTCCTTCTTCTATTAAGTTGTTATGATAACACCGAAGTGTTACAACCCCAACCTGAGCCTGGTTTGCATGTCATTAAACCTGATGAACATCCTCAACTCATGCAAGCCTTCGATAATTTGGTTATACCTCAACGCAAATCGAATGGTAGAGTTAAATCTAGCTTAGGTGAAATTTACACAGATGAAGCGCTGATGCGTGTAAATGAAGAACACGAAATAACGAACTATTCATTTGAAGTAGAATCGGATGCGTATGAACTTAAAAATCTGGTTATAGAAGAAAGTGAAAATGGCTTTAATGCCTACATCCTTCATCATATACCCGATGCCGATTGGCTTATCTCAAATCCCGATGCGTCTTGGGATATGTTTACTGGCCTAGTAAAGGCGATTGATTTAGACGGCAATTTACTATTTGAAATAGCTGTTGAAAACGGCCAAAACGTACAAGCCAGCAATGGAAAAATCAATAATATGTGCTTCTTCAAAGAATGGAAAGTAGAAGTTAGAACACCTTTTGGTGTAAGTACTTATTATGAAACAGAATTGATTGGTTGTGTTTCTTCCGGTGGTAGTGGTGGCGGTGGTGGTGCATCTGGAGGTGGTGGTGGAACAGGAGGTGGTGGTGGTGGATCTGGCACACCCGGTGGAGGGAAACCGAAAGTTACCGGCAAAATGGGAATTGTGGATAAGAAAAAGGAAGATAGGGAAAAGGAATTGAATAAAAGACTTGAAAAGGTAAGGGATTCAGTTTATATTAAACTGAAAAATCCTTGCTTAGCTAATATGATTACTAAAGTAGTCTATACGAATTTAGATAACAATATAGCTCACATCATCAACCAAGTTTTTGAAAATCAAGAGAACATACACTTAAGTTTTTATGAAGTAAATGATTTACCAAATTCAACCTTGGGCCAAGCTATAGTTGGCCCAGTAACTTCTGGTAACAATATAGCAATCCAAGCAGACATATTTTTAAACCTAAATGTTCTTCCACAAGCATCACAAGAAATGATTGTATCAACTATAATTCATGAGGTATTACATGCCTACCTAGGCTACACAAGAAGTAGTGATAAATTTAATGATCATGAGGAAATGGCAAACGAATACATTCTATTTATGAAAAACACTTTAACTAAAATCTTTCCAAAGTTATCTCCGATAACAGCTGAACACTTAGCATGGGGAGGACTGCAAGAAACAAATGCATGGCAAGAATTAGAAAATAATAACCAGACTTTAGCAAATGAAATTATCCAAACAAACATTAAACATGCAAAAGGTACTAATGAACGAAGTGTGAATAATCTTAATTTATTTTTGATTCTTTTTTTTCTTATTCCTAAAATCTCCTTTTGCCAGAGTGAGGAAAAAACACTTAATGTAGTCAGAAAACAAATTGCCCAACCTATTCAAAATCTAATAAGGACTTACCTAAATGAACGTGATAAAGATAAAACAAAATGCGATGTTATAGTTTTTACCACGAAATTTATAGTCAATACAAATTCTCTTACCTGCGATACTATTATAGTTTCCAAGAGAATTAACCAAGCATTTGCTTCAAGACTTACAGATACTTTAATGACAAGTAAAATAAATTGGAAAACAATTTTGCATGACATTGACTACACAAATAAAGAAAAATTAGAATTACTCTTTGCCGTTTACGCCACAAGCGATATTTGTAAAGAGAAAAATCTTTATAATTCTGACTGGTGGGATATTATAAACGAATTATTTATAAAAGACAATAAAGAAGTAATAATTCTAGGTTCGATGAACATGTCATTGGTGAGATGAAATTATCCTTAAATGGTCATAAAAATTCATCAACATTTTGAACAAAAATTCAGAATGAAACCATTCTT
>CAZTYT010000383.1:0-1992 GCA_964618245.1 uncultured Legionella sp.
GTGGGTATATTGGTAGCTATTGTTCAGGGTGGACTTATACGTTATACAATACCCAAATTCGGACAAAAGAAATCTGTTTATATAGGCTTTAGCTTGTATCTGTTAGGGTTCATACTTTTTGCATTTGCAACTAAAGGATGGATGATGTTTGCCATACTGATACCATATTGCTTGGGTGGTATAGCCCCGCCTGCTATACAGGGTATCATGTCTACGCAGACACCGCCAAATGAACAGGGGGAATTGCAGGGGGTAACAACAGGTTTGATGAGCTTATCGTCTATTATAGGACCGTTGCTAATGACTAATTTATTCTCGTATTATACAAGGCCCGAATCAGGGGTTTATTTTCCCGGAGCACCTTTCATTGCAAGTGCAGTATTGACGGTATTTGCAATAGTAATATCTGCCAGGTCGCTGATAAAATATCATTCGCCTGTTAAGGCCGATAATGAGTAATCATCAGGCTTTGTCACCAAAGTAGAATCTGTTTTTATAAAGGGTTGATACATGGTCATACAAGGTATTGAGCGTTTCGTGCCCTGTAAGGCCATCATGGCGATGCTTTTCGCCACGTACTACCAATAGGGCAGAGGCGTTGCTTTGCTCGGGTATTATAATCTTATTACCCAATTGCTGATAGCTTTCAACAAATATCTTGATGCTATCACCCTTGGATACTTTACCATTGATGGTTATGAAATCGTTGTAGAAAACGAACTTTCCCTCTTCTTTTATCGGCGATAATTTCAACTCGCCTACAGATGTTTTCAGCATGATTAATTCTTGTCCTCTTCACAAGTATATTAAATAAAGTCCACAAACAAAAAAGCAGGCATAGCCTGCTTCCTGTTATATTATGGTTACCACTGTTTATTTAGGTACCGCTACGAAATTACCCTCTGTTATTTCATAGGTTTTCCCCGCATCATCTTTAGCTGTTATTGTAAACTTACCTGTTATGTCGTTGATGCCTATATTGGTCAGTTCTACTGTGCCTGATTGACCTTGAATATTTTTGGTAGTACTTCCGTCTTTAATATAGTATTGAAAACCTGCCTGCCCTGCAGTTGGGTTTGATGATATGGTATATGAACCTGTAGTAGTACCATATATATCCAGTTCAATATTCTTGTAGTTGCTTCCTGAGGTCTCTTCCCAATATACGCGATATCTGCTTGTCAATACTTTCCATGTAGCATTGTGAGATTCTGAAGTGCCGTCCATCTTAAAGCATAAGTTCATGCCATTGCAAGCCGTAGATGCAGTATTACTTGGAGTAGTGGTGTTTTTATCTTTTTTGCATGCCACAGTTGTGAATATTGCAATAACGGCAATAGCAGTAATGAATGATGTAAGTATTTTCATGTCCTTTTTTTACAAAAATACCTGTGCGGTAAGCCATGCTCAATACCTTGTATCTGGTATATTGTGTACGTGTTTTACGGTATATATCATTGCTTTTTGCTGCGTCTTACTCTTGTTACTGTTTTGAGTTTATTGCCATCGACCCTCCAGTAGCCCCAAACTTTAGTGTCTGAATATCGCCAGAGGTCTACACCTGCTTTTTCTGCAAGAAAATAACAAAGGTGATAGCCAAAGTCTTTGTTCTCAGTATTTACACTGGCTGCCATAATCATATCCATATGGGTGATGATGATAGTTTTAAGCCTGATTTTTGTAGCACGTTTGGCATTTTCAATTTCTATAATCAACTCTTTACAACAAGTGTCCAGAATGTTGCTTATAACATCTTGCTGATCATCTGGACTATGTATAATGCCAGGCTGTGCTTTGCCAAATGTTGCATACTTATCCAATCCTCTGAAAGAATATAATTTTGATAGTATATCTTTCTTATTCATCTATAATTCGCTTGTCTTCATTGTTTACACAAAAAGTAAATGATAGAAAAATATTTACTCACTGTTAAAGCTATTTGTATGTATGATTGTTTTTTGAATAGCCTATTTCATTGATTGTCATCAAGAA
>CAZTYT010000384.1:0-900 GCA_964618245.1 uncultured Legionella sp.
AGGTCAGAAAGTGCTGGCGCTAATGGGCGGTATGGGGCGAGATTTTGACGGTAGTTATGCGGAATATACCATTTTGCCTAAAAGCATTCTTCATCCGATTCGGAGTACCCTTCCCTGGGAAATATTGGGTGCTATTCCTGAAATGTACCAAACCGTTCATGGCTCCTTGCACTTGGCATTAAACATACAAAAAGGGGAGACTCTTTTGATACGAGGCGGCACTTCATCTGTTGGGATGCTTGCAACGCAGATAGCCAATTACATGGGACTAAAGGTTATTAGTACTACCCGAAATGTGCAGAAGGAAAACATATTACTCGAAAATGGCGCATCAAATGTTCTGATTGATGATGGTAATTTGAAAGATAAAATCCGCACTGTTTTTCCCGAAGGTATTGATAAAGTATTGGAATTGGTTGGGGCAACAACCCTAAAAGATTCCCTGGAATGTTTAAGACCCGGCGGCACAGGCTGTATGACAGGTATGTTGTCTGAGCATTGGTCTATTCCAGCATTTGCTCCAATGGAATTTATCCCCTCAACCGTACATTTAACAACTTATGACAGTGGACAAACCCGAAGTTCAACTCAGGTTTTTCAGGAGTTCATTCAAATCGTCGAAGTAGGTAAAATAAAATTAAATATTAGTAAAGTTTTTGCTTTAGAGAAAATTGTAGAGGCGCATCAGTACATGGAAAGCAATAAAGCTGCCGGTAAGATGGTCATAATGGCTTAAAGGATTTACTAATAAAATAAGGAATACTACTTAGCATTGATATATAGCTTACCCATTCCTAAACTTCGACGGGCTTTGCTCGGTATGCTTTTTGAAGAAATTATTAAAATGCGTCACTTCTGTGAAACCCAGAGCGGAGGCGATTTCCGTGACATTCCATCTGC
>CAZTYT010000384.1:910-1989 GCA_964618245.1 uncultured Legionella sp.
AAAATGCGCTCGGCTATGATTTGGGAGGTGGTTTTCTGCGAGTTTTCTTTGACGACGCGGTTCAGGCGGTTGACGTGAATGTTCAATTGTCGGCAAAATCGGCGGGTACGCGCGTCTTATTTATAACAAAATTCAAGGGAATGAATACCTACGAAATTCAAGCAATGGATAAATGATTAGGAATAACTAGGAAAATGCACAAAATGTAATAGGAAAGTGGCGCCTTTTGTCGAGGTATTTTGTAAGCGGATAAACCCTCCCATCGCTTCCATAAATTCTTTGGAAATAGCTAAACCTAGCCCACTTCCCTGTTTATCCCCAGGAACAGTAAAAAATCGTTGAAAAATTTTATGCTGGTATGCAATTGGTATGCCTGGACCATGGTCGGTAACAGTAATGCTAACCTGTTCATTTTCAACTTGCTCTACTTTTATTTGGACCTGCTCTTTTTCAGGAGAATAACGAATGGCATTTGAAAGGAGGTTAACCAATACCCAAGCTGCTTTCTCTTTGTCCGCTTTGATGCGGGGCGCATTTTCTGGTATTTGCACATCAATAGATACGCCTTTTTCTTTCGCTTGATTTTTGACGGTCTCTATAGCATACTGAATGACCTCCCGCACGTCCACATTACCGATATTTAAATTAATATTACCCGCTTCGGCTTGCGTTACATCTAATAATTCGCTGACTAATTTTATTAATCGTTGATTATCTTTTTGTAAATCCTGTAAGATTTCGCGCTGACTATCAGTGAGTTGCCCGGTTTTATTATTATGTAATAATTTTAATCCAATATCCGTAGAAGCGAGCGGTGTTTTTAATTCATGCGAAATGGTAGCGAGAAAATTGGTTTTGGCAATGTCTTTTTCCTGAAAAGTAGTGATATTTTTTAGCGTGTAAACCGTGCCAAGTTCCGCGCCTTCCCGCTGAATGCGATTCATTTCCCGCACAAAGAAATTTTCTTTGCCGTCTATTACAATTTTAAACGTGGCAGACTGACTGGTATCCAACACAAAACGGAATAAATCATTGCGCTGGGCAACTGTGTCAGCAGTTTTTCCTATAATTTCCGAAGC
>CAZTYT010000385.1:0-1985 GCA_964618245.1 uncultured Legionella sp.
GTTTGGTTGAGGTTGTATTTTTTAAAAGGTCGCTTGTAGCGGTTTGCACAGTAGCCTTATCCCCTTTTTCGACTAGTCTTTCTAAATAAGTTAAATAAGACGACGTAGCATTGGCTTCATCGTAGCCATAAGAAGCTTTGGAAGCGGCATTTTTCAAAACATTGAGGGAAGAGCGTTCTCCGATATTTGCCAAGGCGTAGAGCGCTACTTTACGGAGGTTTACATCCTCGCTAGTCGCCAATTTTTCGATGGCTGACGCTGATGCGCCAAATTTGCTATCACCTAAGGCTTCTACGATCGAAAGCTGAGTGCCTCCAGAAGCATTGGTCAAAGCTTGAGCCAACGCCTGTCCAGCGCTTGAGGTAGCGATTTTTGCCAATGCCCTAGCCGCTGGACCGCTCAATTTTGAATCCGACAAATAAGGTGCAAGTACTGCTACAGATTCATCTTTTCCGACTTGTTGGAGTTGAAAAATCAAAAATGCTTGATTTTCTTTATCGGCTACTTTACCGAGTGCTTCGCCGTAGGCTTCGGCGGCCATTTTACGTAAGTCTTCTTTACCATTTTGGGTTACAAAGTAAGAAAAGCCTCCAAGTGCATATTGAACTTTTGCATTATTGCCTTTATCAGCCGAAACCAACATGGATGCCAATTGAGTAATGCCTGATTTGCCCAATGCCGCCATATCTTCCATATTTTTTTGGAGTTGTTTGGCATTTTGTGCAGGAAACTGCCCTAAGAGTGTGGTGTACTTACTATCTACTTGAGCACGTAAAGTAGCAACACCCAACAAAAAAATGAAGAGTATATATTGTATTTTTTTCATAATGATTTACAGAAGAAGATGTTGGGGTTATTAAATCGTCCACGGGCCGCGCATGGGTTGGTCGATGAGGCGATTGGCTCCTTCATCATCCACAAAAAGCTGCTTTACAGGGTCAAATTTCAGAGAACGTCCTAAGCGCAATGCCGCCAATCCCATATTGACAATGGTACACGAGCGATGCCCATTTTCTTCGTTGAGCGCAAATTTTTGTCTTTTACGAACTGCCTCCGCAAAATCAGTTATTTGAGGTTCAGAATCTGGGAAAGCAGCCAATTTTTTCTCCAAATCGGGAATATCCGAGCGAAAACCAGGATAAAGTTTCCCTTTGGGGCCTTCGATATAAGGCACATTGGCGTCTTTGGCTTCACCGTCCAAAATGATTTTGCAACCGTCGGCATAGGTGTATTCGATTCGTCGCCAAGTGCCGACGGCGTCGGTATGCTGCTGAGGGGCGTCGATTTCGACACTAATCGGGCTGGTATCGTCCTTGCCCAAAAAGTACTGAATTGGGTCTAAGTAATGCTGCCCCATATCGCCAAGCCCGCCACCGTCATAATCCCAATATCCCCTAAAAGTACCATGCACACGGTGTGCATGGTAGGGCTTGTATTGCGCCGGTCCTAGCCACATTTCATAGTCCAATTCGGCGGGAACAGGCTCAGGTTTCAAGTCGGTTTTGCCTACCCAATAAAATTTCCAATCAAATCCCGTATGCCGGCTCACCGTCACTTTGAGCGGCCACCCAAGCAAGCCACTCTCTACGAGTTTTTTGATGGGTTTTACGGTGGTGTTCATACCGTAGAAATTAGACTCAAATCGAAACCAGGTATTGAGCCTAAAAATACGCCCATGCTGCTGGACGGCTTCTACCAAACGTTTGCCTTCACCGATGGTACGTGTCATGGGTTTTTCACACCATACATCTTTACCAGCACGGGCGGCATCGGCGGCGATGATACCATGCCAATGCGGGGGAGTAGCGACGTGTACAATATCAACTTCGGGCAATTGAATGAGTTCGCGATAATCTGAAAAGGTTTTCACGCCTTTATCTAATTCATTCATTGCCAATTGTATATGCCGCTTATCGACATCGCATATTGCTACTACTTTGGTGCCGGCATACGGAATGTGTCCACGACCCATACCGCCCACATCA
>CAZTYT010000386.1:0-1982 GCA_964618245.1 uncultured Legionella sp.
TTGAAGCAGTTGGTCTTCGAGGGGCAAGAGACTTAATGCCCAGTGAATTATCTGGCGGCATGCAGCGCCGTGCAGCCCTAGCACGCACAATCGCCTTAGATCCGAATTTATTGATGTTTGATGAGCCCTTTGCGGGACAAGATCCCATTTCAATGGGGGTGCTCGTTAAGTTAATTAGACTATTGAATGATGCACTCGGTGTGACCAGTATTATTGTTTCGCATGATGTGCCAGAGACGTGCAGCATTGCAGATTATGTCTACGTTATTGCTAATGGCAAAGTGATTGGCCATGGATCTGCTAACAGTATTAAGAACAGCGAGTCGCGCTGGATACATCAGTTTATGCATGGCTTACCAGATGGTCCTGTACCATTTCATTACCCTGCAAAAAATTACCAACAAGATTTAATCGGAGGATAATGCCCTTGCTGTCTGCTTTACAGAGCCTGGGAAAAACGGGCATTGAATTCTGTGATAACGCAGGAAAGACAACCCTGTTTTTATTGCATGCCTTGTTCGCTAAACCCAAATGGGTGAGAGGCTTTAAATTATTGCTGCCCCAGCTTTATATGGTTGGCGTTTTGTCATTAATTATTATTGTTGTTTCCGGTTTGTTTATCGGGATGGTTTTGGGGTTACAAGGCTATACGATTTTGGTGAAATTTGGTGCAGAGCAAGCACTTGGCCAATTGATTGCACTTAGTATGGTTAGAGAACTGGGTCCGGTTGTAGGCGCATTGCTGTTTGCTGGACGAGCAGGTTCTGCTATTACCGCCGAGATTGGTTTAATGAAAGTCACCGAGCAACTCTCCAGTATGGAAATGCTGGGAGTTGATCCCATGCGACGTATTATTGCCCCTCGTTTTTGGGCAGGCCAAATATCATTACCTCTTCTAACCTTAATATTTACCGCTGTAGCAATTTATGGTGGTTATATGGTTGGCGTGCAATGGTTGGGGGTGGATGACGGCTCGTTTTGGTCTAATATGCGAAGCGCCGTCGATTTTCGTGAAGATATTGTGAATGGAATTATCAAAAGTGTGGTTTTTGGCACATTGGTGACCTGGATTGCTGTTTATCAAGGCTATACTTGCCCACCAACAGCAGAGGGAATTGGTAAAGCAACGACTCGCACGGTAGTATTCTCGTCATTAGCGACACTGGGGATGGATTTTATCCTGACCGCAATTATGTTTGGAGGATTCAACTAATGCAGAAACGGACGATAGAAATCGCCGTTGGGGTTTTCTTTCTGCTGGGGATACTCGCATTTGCCATGTTGGCATTGCAAGTTAGCGGAATTAGTAAAATGTGCGCCCTCAAAGAAGGTTATAAAATAACGGCAGACTTTGAAAATATCGGTGGGTTAAAACCCAGAGCTCGCGTCACCATTGCAGGGGTTGCGGTTGGTAGGGTTGTGGGGATTAACTATGATCCTAAAACTTACGTCGCTCGCGTCACTATTTTCATAGATAATAATGTGAATAATATCCCTGATGACACCTCCGCCAGTATTTTAACTTCGGGGTTATTAGGTGATAATTATATTGGCTTATCACCGGGCTTTAGCGAACACTTCTATAAAGAAGGCGACCATATTCCTGTTGAGAACACAAGTAAGGCTGTCGTTTTAGAAGAGTTGGTATCAAAATTTTTATCTAGCCAAGCAAGTGGCTTAAAGTAAAGGCAAAAAAATATGATGCGTTCAAGGGTATATTCGTTCTTTTTACTGATTCTCATGCTAGTCGGTATGAGTGGTGCAGCATTGGCTGAAGAGCTGCCGGACGTTATGTTGCAGCGTGTCACAAAAGAAATGATTAGCGCCCTGCGCTCTAATGATAGAGTCTTACAAGAAAAACCTGAAAAAATATACGATATTATTGAAACTATCTTAGTACCGCATATCGATTGGATTGCAATGTCACGATGGGTTGTTGGTCGAAATGCCTGGCAAGCTGCAAATGATGATCAAAAAAAGCG
>CAZTYT010000387.1:0-1978 GCA_964618245.1 uncultured Legionella sp.
TTTAATTCATCTCATACCAAATGGGACTGTATATCATCAAAATTCAGGCAGACAAAAAGATTAGAACCTGGTCTTAACAGTTACATAAATTACCACTTGGAGAACTAATTTCATTCTCATTGGAGCGAAATGCTGTTGAAGTTTTTAAAGCGGATAGATTTACCAAATGAGATGACGAAACCTGATCGCGCGCTCTTTGCATTTGTTGCTGAGCTTGTTTTGTAAGGGGCGCATCTGAACTAAACTCATCAGAAAGCCTATTATAAATAGACCCTTTTTGCTCATCGCTCATAGAAATTTCCTCCCAAAATGGTAGTTCTTCATAAAATTCTTCAGAATAGTTGTGCTCAAGTAAATAACATATAAAATTTTTATATTCGCGTAAAAAATGCTCTTGATTTGGACAAGTAAATTTTCCTATCCAATAATTTCGTAAAACTTCAAATTGTAATTTTGCTTTTAAAATTAACTTCCCCTCTATCAGCACTTTTGCATAAGTTAAGCGGTAGGATTGCATCTGAACTATTGCTTCTAAATCTGTAGTAGGAATGTGCGCTTGCCAATAAGCAAATACTGTATCGAGTTTTTGATATTGATTTTGATTAAGCATTTGATCAAAATAGTCTTCGCAACTTTTTAACCAGATTAAGTTAGCATTGGGATTAGTCGAGCCACTAACAATTCGCTTTAACTTATAAGTAATCTGTGCTGAGTTTCTAAGCAATAGCAGTTTTTCTTTGGGTCTTTCACTTTTGTCACTTTGATATTTGAAATGATCTATTATTTTTTTTAGTTGTCTTCCCTCTAGATCATCAAGAGACACATTTTCATAAGCTTGCCTTATTCTTAGGGAAGAAAAATAATACTTTGCTGCGACTAAATTATCCCCTCTTCTGGTATAAATTTCACTACAACGCAATAACAGATCTGGATAAAGAATTTGATTACTCAACAAGCAATCCTCTAAATTTTTCGCCAATAAAGTCAATTCCGTTTGAGAAGACGTATCAAGTATGTAAGAAGTGCCGTTTTTGGTTTTTTAATAAATAGGTATGGGATAATACCTCGCATATTTTTACTTCATTTAAAATGGCTTGAGCCTTTTCGGTTTGCCCTAATTGCTGGAATATTTTTGCCAATTTCTGCAAAATTAAACTGCGCATAAAGCGAGTACATAGCCAATCTTTATGAATTTTTTGTTCAAGCTGCAAAGCCATTACCAAGATACCTGCAGCAGCTATAGGGTTCGCTTGTTTTAAGTGAAATGTGGCAAGTACCAGGTAACATTTGATGAAGAGTAAATTTAAAAAAGTTTTAGGACCAAAATCATGCTTTATTTCATTCAGATAAAATAAAGCTTCATTGATTAAACTGATGGCATGAGATAATGCCTCAGATTCAGAATTTAGGCTGGAATGGGAATAATAGTGCTGTTTCGCCAGCCCTTCTAATGCGAAAGCCAATTCCTCATTGTAACGAGGACGCCGTGCTCTAAAATAGGTAATGACATTTTCAAATAACGTCATATCAACCTCTTGTCCTAATGATAAAGCTTTAGAGAATTTATCAACGATTGTGAGGTTAGCAGACTCCTGGCCTAATGCGCATGTTAATGCCTTTACTAATTGAATAACAACAGCAAGTTCTTTATCTTGATGAAATTTGTTAATAAATTCACATGCGCCAAGGTATGCTAAGACCCCTGCTTTATTATTACGGAATAAATGGTAAAAAGAGGCATGCATATGGATGTCAATTAATCCTTTCATTCCGTTCTCAGGTTCATCAAGGATTGAAGGATGAGTAATAATTTCATCTATCTTATTAATGTATTCCTGACCCGAAAGAGGTTTTAAAAGAAGAGTTGGCCTATGAGTCTCTGTATCCAAATTAAAATGATAATCAATTTCCGATAAATCCTGCATCACCGCATTTTTCCTAGCTTGTGGTTTAATGACGATGTCGGGTTGATTAATTT
>CAZTYT010000388.1:0-770 GCA_964618245.1 uncultured Legionella sp.
AATTATCTCCATCCCTTTTCTAAAAGTGAAGGGAAATGGGATTGTTGCGCTTATAACTATAGGCGTTCAGGTTGCTATAGCTTCAATTATATCTTATTCAGTGTTATCGGGCAATTCTATCGATTTTAGTTACACTGGATCATTTGTTACTGGTGCAATTCCAATTCGTGCCGATTACCTTTCAGCTTGGTTTATTCTGATAATCAGCTTTACATTCCTTACTGGTGCTATTTATGGACTACAATACTTAAAAAAGTATAGCGAGCAGAGGGCAAACCTTGCGCTACATTCCATCTCCTATATTATTGCTTTTACTTCACTAATTGATATTTGTATCATCCAGAACAGCCTTGTATTCTTAGTTGTATGGGAATTGATGGCCTTATCATCATTTATGCTCATTATTTTTGAGCATAATAAAAAGGATACTATTAAGGCAGGAATAAATTTTTTAATCCAATCGCACTTTTGCATTCTGTTACTAACCCTAGGCTTCATGTGGGTTAAAATTCAAACCGGCACTTTCGATTTTAAGGGAATTGCAGATTACTCAGGCGCGTCTCCAGCGCTGGTTGGCGTGGGATTATTTACATTCTTCTTCTTTGGTTTTGCTATTAAAGCAGGGTTTGTTCCATTCCACACTTGGCTACCATTGGCTCATCCTGCAGCTCCAGCGCATGTTTCTGGTGTTATGTCGGGTGTTATCATTAAGATTGGCATTTATGGCATTTTCAGAATGCTTTTGCTGATTAAATCAAATTTCATTACCA
>CAZTYT010000388.1:780-1975 GCA_964618245.1 uncultured Legionella sp.
AGTTATTACTGGTGTTTACGGGGTGGTGCTAGCTATAATTCAACATAACCTCAAGAAACTCCTTGCTTACCATAGCATCGAGAATATCGGGATAATTGGTATTGGCATTGGTTTAGGTTGCCTTGGAGTTGGTTATAATAATCAATTGCTCATTCTGCTTGGCTTTAGCGGTGCTTTGCTTCATACCTTAAACCATTCCCTTTTCAAATCACTGCTATTCTACAGTGCCGGGACAGTTTACCAACATGCTCACAGCATCAATATTGAAGCTCTTGGTGGATTGATAAAGAGGATCCCTCACACGGCAATCCTGTTTTTAGTAGGTTCACTGGCCATTTGTGGCCTTCCTCCTTTCAATGGGTTTGCTTCAGAGTTTTTAATCTACCTAGGTATGTTCAAAAGCCTTAATTCATACGATTTTTCAGTTACCGTGCTAATGATGTTCTCCATTCTAGGGCTTGTTCTTATTGGTGGTTTAGCGATGATATGCTTTACAAAAGCATTTAGCATTGTATTTCTTGGTACCCCAAGGCGTATCGAAATTGAAAACGTTGAGAAAGATAAGAAAGCAACCGTTTATCCCCTTTACCTAATAGTTGGGATGATTCTGGCAATTGGGTTATTGCCCTCGTTGTTTATAAGGGTAATATCCCTACCAGTTAGCCAATTTACAACAGGGTATAACACAAATAGCCTGGAAGTATTCGATGGATTTGTAAAAACATCATCGCTTGTTGGTGCTTTTGCTGCAATTTTCATCGCTTTGGCAGTATCAATATACTTTTTAAGAAGGCACTTTACCCGAAAGAGCAAAATTGAGATTGCTCCTACTTGGGGATGCGGCTATACTGGCTCTGCCGATAAAATGCAGTACACAGCAAGTTCCTTCATTCGGTCGTATCGTAAACTTGTTGAGCCTTTGCTAAAGATTCGAAAGTTCAAAACCGAAGCGCAAGGCATTTTCCCAAACCAAGCCCGTCACGAAACTCATCCTTACGACAAGGTTGAGCATTGGCTTATTGATAAACCAATAGGCCTATTTAGAAGAGTCTTAGCGCGTTTTACGTTTCTGCAAAGCGGAAACGTTCAATCGTATATCCTCTACGGTTTCATTTTTATTACGTTGATAATACTTATACCTGAGTTATACCAAAAGATTTTATTGTTGATTAAATTTTTAAACCAGCTATAATAT
>CAZTYT010000389.1:0-1968 GCA_964618245.1 uncultured Legionella sp.
ATTAATTTATTAGTTATTCTTTTGTTATACTGACTAGACTCCCTTTATAGGAAATGAACATGGCCATTGATAAAATCATAAATCCCTACTCTGCTGATACGGCTTTAGGTGATGGTAGATTAAGACAAGCCCAATTAAAAATGCTGGCCATGCTTGAAGTGATTGATTCGCTTTGTAATAAACATCAACTTGATTATTGGCTTGATGCAGGAACTCTTTTAGGAGCCATTCGCCATCAAGGTTTTATTCCCTGGGACGATGACATGGATATCTCAATGCCAAGAGCAAGTTATGAAAAGTTTTTACAAATAGCACCTAACGAACTTCCTGAGCATATCTGGTTGCAAACGATCCACTCGGATCCAGGTTATTTTAATATGGCTACCCCCTTAAAGATAAGAGATCGCTCCAGTCGCTATATTGAAAAACATGAGAAAGGCAACGAACCTTACGTTCAAGGCATATTCATTGATGTTTTTGTTTATGATGTAATGCCAGAAGATCCTAAATTACGCAAGCGCTATAAATTTATAGCTAAAAAAATTTCTCGCTTATTAAGTACTAAATATAGTGCGGTTAGTATGGGTCATCATGCAACCATTTATAAGGCAATTGGCCGTTTATTACCGCAATCCCTGCTTGAAACCAAGCTACAAGATATCATCAGCAAGACCAATAATAGTAGTAGTCCTTACCTGGGACGAGGTTATAACTGTGTAGGAAAGAATTTTTTACATCGTGAAGATATTTATCCCTTAAAGCGCACCCAATTTGAAACAGGCCAATTTAACATTCCTCATAACGCAGAAGAAATTCTTATTCAACAATTTGGCGATTATCTGACTTTACCTCCCGAAGAACAACGAATAATGAGGCATTGTAAAGAATTGATTCCTCATCTTGAGTAATGATAATTTTTTCTTAAGAATTACTTGTTAAAATACGGCAAACTGTTTATTTTAAAATCAAAATGACACGCATTTTAATTACGGCAGATAATGCTGCCAATTATCCTTGGTTATGGAATTTCCTCGAACAAGAGCGTCTCTCTGGAAAAAACACTTGGCAAGCCAATCAAGAATATCACTACAACAATCAATCTTTTTCTTTTCAAGATCTTATTTTTGTAAGACAAAGAAAAGCAGATCGTGGATTTGCTTATGAAATGGAATCTGCAAATAAGCTAGGTGATGGACTACAATCTGAAGTTTATTATATTAAGCGTACCATCAGTAATGGCAAGACTGGAAAATTTCAAGTCACTGATAAAAAACGGATAGTCAAAAAATTTCATATTCCCGCAGTAGCCTGGGATGAATATACAATTGCTCAGACAATGGAGCATTTGCATGTTAAACCTCCAAGTAATAACCGTCTGGTGATGAAGGAGATGATGGGGTTAACTTTAGAAAAATTCCTCAAGCAATACGTGAACACTTATCAATTATCGCAACATGAAATATTGGTATTAACCAAAGCTTTGCTTAAAGACTACAACCATCAGATAAATAAAAAGGAACTTGTACATGATGATTTGCATTCCGGCAATGTTTTTATTGAGTATTTTTCAGGGCAAGAAAATCCTTTTTTATTTAAAATCATTGACTTTGGTATGGCAAAGTACCTTAATCCCCAACAAACTATAGATTTTGACTGGGAAATTGGAGAAATCATAAAAGAAATCTGGCAACAACAGCCAAATCAAGCGCAAATTTTTGCCCACTTGGAAGTATTGAAAGAAAAAAAATCCCCCTTTGAAGACTATCTCAGTTTATTTGACAAATTAGTTCTTTTACCCAGAGAAGCTCAATATGAGTTGCATCTGGGATTTGAGTTACTCCGTCCGTCTAAAGTGGCTTTTATCCTTAAGGGCGTTAGCACTGAATTAAAGCAGCAACTACTGGATTCTATTTCAAATCCACAATTGTTTGCCGAGAAAGTATCCGAATGTAAAAATTTAATTGACGC
>CAZTYT010000390.1:0-1904 GCA_964618245.1 uncultured Legionella sp.
ACTTCTTGGATATGGCAAAATAACTGTTAATGGTTCTGGTGGCAATAAAGCCAGTGCACGGATGAATCATTATGAAATGGGCAGGCATACACCTGATTATTCAACATTAAAACGTATAGCAACAGTACTTGAATTGCCAGTAGCATATTTTTATGCAGAAGATGATGATTTGGCTACATTTATCAGGATTTTTAATAAATTAAAAATAGAAAACAGAATTAGTTTGCTTCATGAGTTAATTAATAATAATTAGAGATTTAATTGGTTTAATGTGGGCTTTATAACAAGCATTCTCGCCCTTATTATTACGGTATCCTATTAGGCGGAAATGTGTGGCCTGATTACTCTTATATGGAAATAGCTTAGTATTTGCATAATAATTTTTATTTATTCTATAGAGATAATTTTGGATAAATTAAGTCCTGACAAACGTAGTGACAATATGCGACAAATTCGTAGTAAAAATACTAAGCCTGAAATTTGTGTACGTTCATTTTTACATAAAAATGGTCTTCGATACCGACTTCATTATAAAAATTTGCCAGGAAAACCTGATCTTGTTTTTCCAAAATATAAGATAGTTGTATTTGTTCATGGATGTTTTTGGCATGGACATAGTAAGTTAGCATGCAACCGCTCTCATATTCCAAAATCTAATAAGGATTATTGGCTTAATAAAATAATTCATAATCAAGCAAGGGATAAAGCAAATATTTGCTCATTGGAACAACTAGGTTGGAAAGTATATGTTATATGGGAGTGTGAGGTTAGCCTAGAAAATAATCTAATTAATTTATTGAATTATATAAGGAGTGCATAAAATTAATCAGATTTACATTGTTCTAATTTAAATAATATCAGTTGTTGAATGTATTGTGCTGGCTCCTTTTCTCCTTGTAGCCAGCTCTGCAGAGTTCTCTGAGGAATGTTGTAGAGAATCCCACACAGCTCTTTTTGCGTCACATTTAGTTTAAATTTTAAATCATTCAATTTTTGATAAAATTTCATTTTTATATCTTGATTTTACGCACTGGGTGCGTATAATACATTGCACATACTATATAATATCAAGGATCCCATATGAAAAAACTAGGAATTTTCTCTTTTTTTTCAGGAAGTGGTTTTCTTGATTTAGGTTTTGAAAAAACAGGTTTTGAAATTCTTTTTGTAAATGAAATCCACAAGCCTTTTCTTGATGCTTATATCCATAGTAGAAGAAAGCTTAATATTTCGCCCCCTTGTTTCCAGTATTCTAATGAAAGCGTTGATAGTTTTGTATACGGACATTTATCTCCTGTATTATCCACATATATGAAAAATGCGAGAGAAAAATTTGATCTTCTCGGTTTTATTGGTGGGCCTCCTTGTCCTGACTTTTCAGTTGGTGGGAAAAATCAAGGTAAAGACGGAGAAAATGGGAGGCTGACTAAAACTTATATAGATGGAATTATTAAATTTAAACCAGATTTTTTTATATTTGAAAATGTAAAGGGTTTATTGAGAACCAAAAAACATAAAGAATTTTATGATGATATAAAGAAACAATTGGTTAAAAACAATTATGTATTAACTGATAGGCTAATAAATTCTATAGAGTATGGGGTTCCTCAAGATAGAGAACGGATAATTCTTTTTGGTATAAATAGAAATTTAATCTCTGGTACAAACAATATAGATCTTGATAGAAAATTTAATTGGCATGAACAAATGGTACATGATAAACATCATGTACTTAGAGAAGTATCTTGGCCACAAAAATCGCCTTTTCAAGCTGATAGTATTGTTTCGCTGCCTAGCTGTTTAAAAGGGTATGAGCAAATTACAATTGAGCACTGGTTTAAGAAAAATGATGTTTTATCTCATCCAAATGCAAAACATTATTTTACTCCTAGAGCCGCATTAAC
>CAZTYT010000391.1:0-1425 GCA_964618245.1 uncultured Legionella sp.
TTTCACTATATTAAATGTTTTTCCATAGTTCAAGACGTTTTATGATGAAGCGAATAATTTATTTTTTCATTAAAAATGAAGAAAAAATTTTTATTTTTAAATAGCTTAGGATATTATTTCGCGTGCGAAGTCCTCTCGAGTTTTTTTATGCATGGAAGATTAAATAAAATAAAAAAAACGGTTGAAGATGTATTGGTCTAAAAGGCAGTTAGCTCTTGGGATCCACCTTACTTCTACAACTGTTCACCTGTTGGCAATATCCTGTCATGATGGGGCATTAACCATTGAAAAATATGGTTGTGAAGCTTTGCCTGTTAATGCCATAAACGGATACCTTATTAAAGATATCAGTGTCATTGCCTATCACATTAAAAATTTAATATCACAATTACAAGTCAATGACAAGAATGTAGCTATTGCTATTCCGGATGCATTGATAAGCAGACACGTAATTCAAATACCAGCTGGCTTAAGAGATTCTGAAATTGAAGAATTAATTAATAGCCAGGCAGATCAATATATCCCTTATTCCTTGGATGAAATTAGTTTTGATTTTGAAATCCTGGGCTATTCGCCTAAAGATTCCTCTAGCCTGAATGTTCTTCTTGTCATTTCCCGGGAAATAAATACACTTGATTGGGTATATCCAGATATGGAAATAACATTGTTTTTTCCTTTTATCCTTGTCAGGTAAACTCCCGGGGGAGTTATTTTCGAAAGTTCATCAAATAAGTGAATGATAAGAACACGAGAGAATTGTATGTTTTCCAAGAACCTTATTCTGAAAATAAGAAGATTTCTTATTTTTTCCAGTTTTTTAATTTCTGTTATTTGCTGGTCATAAACTTTTATTACTTGGTTTAACAATTGATTTCTAATTATTTGATTAGCAATTTGTGTTGCTTGATCGCTAGTAAGATAATCAATCGTCATGTTTTGTTCAGCGATTGTAGCTTTTAGCTGATTGATAGTAGCTAGCTGGGTTTTATTTTCTTCTTCGTTTGTTTTTAGTAATGCTTCAAGCATGTTAACTTTTTGTTTTAATTCTCTAGTTATAGATTCATGCTCGGATAATTTGGTTGTTTGTTGTTCAATAATAGATGCTTGAGCATCAATTATGGTCTTTTGTTGCTTAAGGGTATCCTGGTAGGTTTTGGTTTCTTCCTCAGCTGTTTTTAATAACGTTTCAAGCTTATTAATTTTTTTTTCAAGTAGTTCATTTGCCAGAATTTGTGCTTCAATAGCTTGTTTATGTGTTCTTTTCAGTGTATCTAAATCTTCACTGTTTGCATTTAAGTGGGCTAGTAATAAGACCTTTTGATGAGATTGGCAAATTTCTTCCGCAAACTTTCTTAATGTATCATCGTGATCATTATATTTTAGGTTAAAGTAATTAAAAATCTCTTCGTTAATAATTGTACCTGA
>CAZTYT010000391.1:1435-1879 GCA_964618245.1 uncultured Legionella sp.
ATGCATTACGTACTGCGCCTGGAATTCTTTTACTTGTTCTAAGCCTGCCATCCAAATGTATTTCCTGCATCAAGCAAGTTTTTGTTTTTTATGTGTTTAATAATCCTTTAAAATCAATTAATAATTGGGCTATTTTGCTTATATACTCCTCAAGTTCTTTGTCAGAGAAGGGAGTTTTTCTTGCAGATATTTTTTTTAAAGTATTTATTTCTTCCCTTATAAAATCAAGAAGTTCACGACGTTGTTCAGCATAATCTTGAGTGCATTCCGAAATTAATGTTTGCAATTCTTGGTTATAATTATCTTGTGCTAATAAAGTGGTTACATAATCGCGAGAATCTTTTCTAGGATTAGCTGAGTCTTTGCTGACACATGCATTCCTGCCTTGGTAATCATGATAACGAACTATGATTGTCGCTAATGAATGAATTAAATCGGTTAATT
>CAZTYT010000392.1:0-1877 GCA_964618245.1 uncultured Legionella sp.
AGTAACTGGTATGATTTTCTCTAAACAAACTCTTTTCTTTTAAAATTCTGTCGCTATCTTTCCGATAACGAGAAATCTCAAGTTTTGCCGCAATTATGAGCGATATAATGCCCGCGATAAAACAAAACATCATAAAAATGCATAAGTTTACAAACTGAGCGTCTTTTGATGAAATAGTTAAGAGGGTGCCCGTTCCAACTAATCCTCCAGCATTAAGTATAAAACACCAATTATATAGCTTTGAATCATAAGAATTGCTTTCTTTTACATTTAATCTAACTGATTTTCTAACGTATTTATTGATTTTCTCTTTTTGAATTTCGTCAAGATCACACCACCGTTGTTTAGAATCTTCATCAATACCTGTGTTTTTCGATGGAGCTGTGGATTTTTTGGGTGCTTTATCTGAAGGAGGATCTTGATCAGTGCTCATGCTTCCACCTACTTAATTGTTAATTATAGATTCGACAATTCAAAATCAAATTAGTTCGAAATTATCTTCTACTTAATTATGCTTAACAATCTAACAAGTTCAGTTTTAAAAATATCAATTACAAATAAACCAATTATTTTTAAATTGTCATTTGCTTGATCAGATATCTTTGTTCCATGCAACGGCTTAATCTTCAACCTCCCTACGCCTAACTCCCTTCTAAATACCATTAATTTTGAGCGTTTATCACCATAAATAAACGCATGTTTAACCAGCTGCCTCGGCCTATCCTTGAACACCTTAAAACTAACGCCCTTGCGATTCTGCTTCGCATTATATTCAATCAAAGGCACAGGCTTATGTTTGATAGTAAGTTTGCCAATCAATCCGGTGTCTTTATTCGCTTTTTGAATCGTTATTAACTCGCGAATGGATTTCTTTCTTAGGTTCAGCTTTTCGCCAATCAGATTGGTCATTTTGGTGCGAGATCGTTGCAACGTTCTGTTTAACGCTTGCTGGCACCGTTTCTTAGCATGTGCATTAGTGTGCAACAATGATTTTTGAAATTGAGGCACCCCATCAATTCGAACATTCACAACAACCATTATTTGGTTTTACCTTTAAACTTTTCAAAAGTTCTTAAGGTTCCCAACCCTAACATAGCAATTACTAAATCTATCATCACGTCCAAGGGTAACTGTGGACCTTCGACCCCATATAGCCATTGCAGCCAAGGATTGATGATAAACGTATTAGCAAGACCGATCCCACATACCCAACCGATGAAAGGTCGCCAGCCTGCAACGAGTAAAGACCGATGTTGTGATTCACGTTTATTTAAGGAAACTTGAAGGGCAGCGGGATGTTGTTTGATTTTTTCTAAGACAACTTGGGCTTGTAATCGTTCTTCTTCGGTTGTAAAAACTTTACCAAGGATTGTTCCGATTGCTTCTATTGGATCAATAGCAGCAGAAATAGCCTTAACCGGATTCAAAGGCTAATAACTCCACACCCCAGGCCTTGGATACCCATCCTTTTCAGTCAAATCATCAATATGGATATATCGTTGATTATGTGGCCCTGACTGCTTAACCCCAATACCCAGTATGTGAAAGTTACAAGCATATTGAATCAGTTTAAGTGCTTCGCCCCCAGTCACAGTAATATCAACCGCTCTGCCGGTAGTATGGGGACCATTATAGCCAGATTTACTGATTCGCTTGTTGTAATCAGGACAGCGGTAACCAGAGGTAACAGGTAAAGGGAAGCCTAAAGCCTTTCTTAAGGCATGAAGCTTATCCATAAAGTAGGGATCCATTTCGACTCTGCCACAACCGCACCTGCATTTAAGCTCGTCAACAGTAAAATATTCCCACATGCTATGAGTACTTATTGCAATTGCATTTCGTAAAAAGCACGAAACTGTGATTCAAGCACTGCTATC
>CAZTYT010000393.1:0-1872 GCA_964618245.1 uncultured Legionella sp.
TCATTGAGTTGAATTTTTCCCAATAATGTTGCTAAGGGTTCATTAAAAAAGGCATCTAAAGTAGAAAGAACTCCCACTGTATAGGCTTGGTTTATATTGGCATTGCCAGATAATCCTGCCAGATATTCGCACATTTTTGCGCGGATAAGAGTACGTTCTAAAAGATCAGAATAATTGTCATTGTTACTTGCTAATAGCAAAAGAGTTATCCAATTACGAACTTGAACTAAGCCTAACTTTTTAATAGCCTGCATTAATGAGTCAATTTTTTTATCTCGATAAAAATAGGCTGAGTTTGCCAGCCGCAGTAGAAGATAGCTTAACTTAGGAACTTGTAGAATGAATTTCTCCGCTTGTTCCAGTGTAATCTCTTCATCATTAAATTCAATAAGTAACTTGAGAAGGTAAGTTCTATTCTCCGCAACTAAATGACCATTTAATGGGGATGGTCGGTTAAGAAAAAAACCCTGAAAATAATCAAATCCGAGCTCATGGCAAATCATCAGTTGACTATTATTTTCAATTTTTTCCGCTAAAAGTTTTCCTTTAAAGTGTTTAATATGCTCTAGTTGGGATTGTATTTGCTGTTTATTTTGATTTAACACATCGATTTTGATGATATCGGCTAACTCGATCAAACAAGAGGTTTGCTCATTAAAAATAAAATCATCCAATGCTATCATATAGCCTTTTAGTTTAAGCTGTTTTAAGTTATCAAGTAATGTTTGATCAATCGTAACAGTTTCCAATACTTCGATCACGATACGATCTTGCGATAACAAGACTGGGGTTTGCTGGATTAGATGGTTATAAGTAAAATTGATGAAAGCTCTTTTATTGCCAATAATCGTATTAATGTCTAAGCTAGAAAATAACTGGGTGATGACAGAAGATGTTGCTTCTTCGCCACAAAATGGAAGATTAACGTTAGAATCAGTTGAGTCAGGATTACGATACAACAATTCATAAGCATATATCGACCCGTCTTTATTATAAATCCCTTGTCGAGCAAGAAGGGTAGTTAAAACATTAGATTCCATTTTTACATCATTTTTATCATAATGACCTTATTATAAACTATTTTACGCTATATCGCTTTATCATTTTTAAACAAAGCTAAAAATAACTCCTTTTATCTTTTTGATTTTAAAATAATTTATTTTCCAAAGGTGATTTTAAGAAATATTACGATATCGTAAAAAATGGTTTTTTTTTAAATAAACATTGTTCTTTTAATTAAAATTATGGTAAAAATTCGGTCGATTTAATCCAACTTGGAGTAAAAAGTGAATCCGGTTATATTTTTTATTGATGAAAAGCAATTAAACTCAACTGATCTTCCTCTAATTATGGCGCGTATGAAAGAAGTAACTTCCGATGTTACCTTTATTACAGTGAATGAGTCTGCTTGCGATAATATGGCTAATATCGTTGCTGATGGAAAATACGGATATAATGCATTAGTACTTAATAAATTGCTCAAATCACTTTCGAAAGAGCATTTTCAAGGTCTTAATGTTAATGTGATTGCTGGGCCATTAAAAAATAACGGTATAACACTTAAAGCAATTTGTGAATCAGTATCGGATTTGGATTGTAATTCTTTAATGAAATGAAGTGCTTGAGGTAGCTTTTCTTTTAACGCATTCCACTGTGGTTTAGTGTTATGCATCTCGGTGTAATCACCAGGATAGATTTGAATAAAGTACTCAATGCTATGTTGCTCTATTTTTTTTTTGCATTAGTAATGTCCTTATTATGCATTTATTGAAAATAAAATGGGGCTTAAGCCCCATTTTGATAGTATTAAATTGACTTACAGTTTAGCGCCAGCATTAGCTTTCTGTTGCGCATCAACAATAGCTTGCTCTA
>CAZTYT010000394.1:0-1858 GCA_964618245.1 uncultured Legionella sp.
GCGCAGTTGATAAAGTGCCTGTTGGCTTAAACGACGATCAATACATTACTATTCCCGCCGGACAATACCAACGACTAAATGTTTCAACAAAAATCCCATCTTACCTTGAGGCACCTATTAAAAAAGGAGATAAAATTGGCGAGCTCGTCGTTCAATTTGATAACAATATAATCGCTACTCGCCCAGTTTATGCATTGCAGGATGTTGAGGCTGGTGGGTTCTTTGTTTCTGCCAAAGATTCCGTACGCCTTGCCTTTAAACACTGGTTTGGCTAGGATATATTTATGACAACCAAGCCCACTTTAATTGAATTTCCCTGTCACTTCCCTATCAAAGTGATGGGGAAAAATACTCCTCAATTTTTAAATGAAATTCGGGAAATAACACTCCGACATTTTCCTGCCATTGAAGAAGAAAAAATCACACATAAACCCAGCAGAGAAAATAATTTTTTAGCAATTACTATCACAGTTTTTGCTGAAAATCAGGAAATGCTCGATGATTTTTATCGAGAAATTACTAAACATCCCGATATTAAAATGGTTCTATAATGAAGATACAGCAGCTAGGTATCCAGGAGTACAATCAGGTTTGGCAACAAATGAAAGAATTTACCCAAAACCGTAGTACTCAAACAGTTGATGAACTTTGGCTGCTAGAACATTTTCCTGTCTATACCCAGGGACAAGCAGGAAAAGCAGAGCATATTTTAAACCCGGAATCTATCCCTATTGTACAATCTGATCGCGGAGGTCAAGTCACTTATCATGGGCCAGGTCAATTAGTAGCTTATGTGTTAATGGACATTAATCGCCGCAATATAGGGGTTCGTAACCTGGTATCCAACTTAGAACAATTATTAATTTCTGTTTTAACACATTATGGAATAGAAGGAAGCATACGCTGTGGAGCTCCTGGCGTTTATGTCAAAGAGCAAAAAATAGCATCCATTGGCTTACGAGTAAAAAATGGATGTACATACCATGGCATCGCATTGAATGTTAATATGGACTTGAAACCTTTTTCAGGCATCAACCCATGTGGATTTGCCAAAATGGAAATGACTCAGATAAGTCATTATTGCCCTGAAGTAAAGCTAATAGATGTAAACCGATATTTTATGCAAGCTTTTCTACAACAATTTAATTAATGAGACGCCATGAATTTGTTAGTAGATTATGTACAGCCGCTTACTAATTGGCTCCAAGAGAATCCTCATTGGTCTTTATTCATTACTTTTCTTATTTCATTGGCTGAATCTTTAGCTATTATTGGGAGCCTGGTTCCTGGTAGTGTTACTATGACTGCTATAGGCATTCTTGCTGGTTCAGGAATAATGCGAATCGATCTGACTCTTTTGGCAGCTATTTTAGGGGCAGTAGCGGGGGATAGTCTAAGTTATACTTTGGGATATGTATATAGTGAACGTTTAGCTGATCTTTGGCCTTTTAGAAATTACCCTCAATGGCTCACTTATGGAAAAGAGTTTTTTGCTATTCATGGAGGGAAAAGCGTCTTACTAGGACGTTTCATTGGCCCTCTTCGCTCCATTATTCCAGTAATTGCAGGTATAATGCACATGAAACATTGGCAATTCCTGTTTGCTAATGTTCTTTCTGCTATTGGCTGGGCTCTCCTTTATGTAATGCCTGGGGTAATCATTGGAGCAGCTAGCCATGAGTTATCAACTGAAAGTGCAACCAGATTGTTCATGCTCATTCTGATACTATTGGCTAGTCTTTGGCTTGTTAGCCTAATGATTAAATGGTTGCTAGTTAAACTACGCTATTTTTTCAAAAAAAACTTGCATTCGTTTTGGTTAAAATACCGGAAAACTAATTTCTTTCTAAATAAAATA
>CAZTYT010000395.1:0-1852 GCA_964618245.1 uncultured Legionella sp.
CCCGGCAGGACCCTTGCGGTATATCACGAAGGAGAAGCGCAGCCCATCGATCAGGCCATAAACGAATTAAACTTTAATTCCACGCTCATAAGTACTGAACAATCCGAAGAACAAAGCAGTGATACAGATCACAAAGCAGAAAAAAAATTACTGTGGAGTGTCTTACTAATCAATTTCTTTTTCTTCGCTTTAGAGATCATTACAGGCTTTCTCTCAAACTCCATGGGCTTGGTGGCCGATAGTTTAGACATGCTGGCAGATACGCTTGTTTATGCCCTCAGTCTTTACGCCGTTGGCCACCTTGCATCACGTAAAAAGAAGGTAGCAAAGCTTAGTGGTTACTTTCAAATGCTCCTGGCTATTTTTGGTTTTGTCGAAGTTATCAGGCGTTTCTTAGGCTTTGAAGAAGTACCCGGCTTTCAAACCATGATCATTATTTCCATACTCGCGTTAATAGGCAATGCAGCTTCACTTTACTTGCTTCAAAAATCAAAAAGTAAAGAAGTTCACATGCAGGCCAGCGTTATATTTACAAACAACGATGTTATTGTCAACATAGGTGTGATCATTGCTGGTATTGCCGTGTACTTCACAAAATCAAAATATCCCGATCTTATTGTTGGGACTATTGTGTTTGCGTTGGTATTCAAGGCTTCGTTAAGAATATTAAAACTTGCAAAATAATTATTCAACGGTCCCTTTGCTGTAAACCAACACTTCGTTTTTATCCCAGGCTTTACGCATCAGTAGTTGTAAACCCTCCGGGATGATCTTTATTTCCTTATCCGTTAGGGTGTGGTGGCAATACTGCATGTCGCCCTCATCATCTTCTAAAGCAAGATACAGTTCAAAAGACGTATCTTGTTTATACCGCAGTTCAAGTACTTTATCCAAATTGTAAATGTCATAAGCCACGCAGCTGCCTGCATCCTTACCGGCATTAAACAATCCTATTTCAATATCGCCCTGCTCAAGCAGCGACACTATTAAAAACTGTATCAGCGCCGGGGCTAAGTCCCTGATGCGCTTATTAAAATCATCGGTATAATAAACGGTGTCCCACACTTCGTTTAATTGTTCTCTTTCTGTCATGGCTTTCTAATTTGTTTAGGATAAAATTAGTTCGGTTTACTGAACTTTTATGCTACAAAACGTAGCAAATGAGTGCTATAGTTTTCAACATTCCTTTATTTTTTGAATAATTTGGATAATTTCGGTGTAAATAAATCGTTAACCAAACAGTACTTTTATATTAACGGAGGACAACCAATTGAACACGACCCAATGCTTTCAAGCCAGGTACAGATCGCTCCTTTCAAGGAGCATTCCATAATTAATTATACTACCAGCGAGCCAACAGAGTTCGACATAATAGCCTTTGCTCCTGAGCACGCTCCCGATTTTATTGTTTCCGGCACATTTTCATTACAGCAGTATTGTACCTGCTTATTGCACCGCCTGTTTTTATTAGACAAGTCTGACATTAAGCCCTTTATACATTATCAGTGTGAGCAGCTGGCCGACCCGTTTGTATGGCTCAATAAATTTGAAAAGCTGATCGACCTTAACCGTGATCTGTACACCACCAAAGAGCGCATTATGAAAATGGAGAAAGCCCTGATGGTGATAGAACTATTACGGCAGGACATTCAAAATAATAAATTCGTTCCGGCATCACGGTTTAACTTTGAGAAGATAAAAAATAAGATCAAGGCTTATCCCACAACCGAAGAAAAATTGTTGTTCCTGGCTGAGGCTAAAACCGATTACCTGCAAAACAGACCGGCGCAAGTCCCCCCGGGCGAAGTCCCCTTCGATGAAAAAATACAATTAGAGATAGATCTGCTCAAAA
>CAZTYT010000396.1:0-1831 GCA_964618245.1 uncultured Legionella sp.
CACAGGTGATTTTAGCCGAAATAGGAAAGCCTGCGCCGGAGTTTATGACTGAGGATATTAAAGGGGAGCATGTTATGCTCTCTGACTATAAAGGTAAAATTGTGGTTTTAGAGTGGACAAATCATCAGTGTCCCTATGTGCGCAAACACTATGATACGGGCAATATGCAGTCATTGCAACAAGAAGCTACCCAAGAAGGTGTGGTTTGGATCTCAATTGTTTCCTCTGCCAAGGGGAAAGAAGGCAATGTAAGTCCTCAAGAAGCCCAGAGTATTATTGAGAAAGAGCATGCATTTCCCACGTATAAAATATTAGATGAAAGTGGTGCCATCGGCCGTCTTTATGGTGCCAAGAGTACGCCTCATATGTTTGTAATTGATAAGAGTGGAGTTTTGGTATACTCGGGTGCTATAGATAGCAATGAAAGTTTTAAGCCTGAAACCATCAAAGGTGCTAAGAATTACGTTCGTGAGGCCATCAATGCTTTGAAGGCGGGCAGGGCAGTAGAAGTGGCGCAGACCCAGCCCTATGGTTGCGGGGTAAAATACTAGCCTTGAAATTCATTACGTTTGATGAACTTAGCTGGGACTCCGCCCCATATTTCGTTATCGGGGATGGTTGTACCTTTTTTAATCACAGCGGCAGCTGCGATTACGCAATTGTTTCCTATTTTGACGTCTTGAAGTACGATTGATAGTGCTCCTATAGTACAGTTATCGCCAATTATAATAGGTTCGTGAGATAGTTTATCGCCTTCAATTTGATGAGGCACCAGTAGGCTGCCTTGACCTAAGTTACAGTTTTTTCCAATTTTAACAAATATAGGGTCATGTATAATTCCACCAGTGAAGCTATTATCCCCCATTTGTGCACCCAATGATTTATACAGTAGACGAACTAGGGGAAATGGCAAAAAACCACTACGCATCAGAGGGTAAAACCCTATAATAAAGAATAGCAGATAAATATGATAAATGGTTTCCAGGCGAGAGTCTTTTTCTATGTACCCTGTAGGGAGTGGAAAAATTCTTAGAAATAGGCGAAAAAAAACAATTAGATAACCATAATAGGCAATGATAGCAAGAATTCCGACAAAGATAGATTCATATTTTCCCATATTTGCAATAAAGGTAACGGTAAATCCTGTGAGAACACCCGCAGCAATTGCAACCAAGCAAATTATAGAGAAAATTATACTCTGATGAATCTTGATTTTGCGCATTATAAAAAACCTTTGCGTTATTTAGGCAAGTCAAATATACAATAAAAAAATTAATATAAATTAACGCATTGCATTTTTTACAAACTAAGTTATCATTGGTTATGTCAGTTGGTAAATACTATTATACTTTAATGATATTAAAAAAATATGGCACAGCTTATAGAAAAAAAACAGTATTACTTGAAGGGTGTGTCTATTGAAAAAAGATTTGCATTCATAGAGAGAGCTGAGGTCTTTGAAAAGGAGACTGTAAAAGAAGATATATACCCAGGATATTCGGCTATATATTCTTTTAAAAATGATAAACATCACCCAGTGAATGTGACCATTGGTGCTAGAACTTTTAAATTGTACGATGGCGTTTTGTTTTACGCAGCATCTGGGTGCCTCATAAAATGGAAATATCCTCCCGGTATTTCAGAATGGGTAGCATATGTTTATATTCAAGATAAGCATGAAAACATATCTGAGGAGTGTGCTCTCTTCCCGCTGCCACCATTATTTGAATTGAATAGCCCTGAGCAATATAAAGCGGTGCTTAATAAATCGGATATTAAATACCTAACAAATCGAGCGGATAATGAAATATCTCATATATTAAGTAAACAT
>CAZTYT010000397.1:0-1828 GCA_964618245.1 uncultured Legionella sp.
GGATGGGCCCATAAAGCCGTAAAATTCTTCAATTTCTTCTGGATTAACTGTACTGAATGGATTTAAACAAATTCGAGTTTCTTTATTAAATTCAATAAACTGACCATTTAAAAGATTACATAGCTTTTTATAAGAACGGCCCACATCAATAATCCAAACCCTAGCTCCTGTAGCTATAAGGGATGCAGCAATTTCTTGAACCGTTACAGATTTGCCACTACCTGATATGCCTGCAACGCACGTATTATAATTTCCCCTTTGATTGCCGAAGGGATCCCAAAATAACACTTGCCCCCTGCGACCTGCCACCATTAGTCTGTGGGTATTCATTCCTTTCATTTCAGCAATAATGGGTGCCATATTAGCAGCATTAATTGCCCAAATTTTATGGGTCATGCCTAAAGTTTGCATTTCTTTAAAAAATTGATGATTTTGAGCCAAAGGTAAATGCGCTAATAATGAGACCATTTGAAGCATATTATTTCTTATTAAACGCCATTTTTTAGCTGTTCCTTGAAAAACATTCATTAAATTTGTTTCATGGTGATCTCCAGTGCCCTTTTGGTAATATAAAGTGGCTTGAAAATCGACTAAGACTAAACGTTCAAAGTTTTCAAGTTGTTTAACTATTGCTCTTGCTTCTTGAGCCTCATCGATTGCTTTTGGGCTAAATTTACCAATCATCGCTGCACGTTGGCTTGCTCTTGGCGCTCTAATCTGAGCAACGCGTCTTTCTTCTGCTTGATTACATATTTTGATAATAAAGCTAAAAGAAAATGGGCATCCTATCCGAGTATTATTATCAAATTGGCTACCGATTAAATCAGCCATTTCATATAAATGAACCGGTTCATTAGGAAAATCGCTCACTCGATAGTTTCTGATTTCCCAATCTCCATCATTCACCATGATTTTATTTTTAGTTAAGGCATGATATTGATTAGGAGCGGCCAATTGGCTTGCAATATCTTGCAGCTCATTCCATCTAAACTCTTGTGATTTTAAAGAGCTATTGGGTCTTAAAAGACTATCGACTACACTCATTAATCCTTCTGGTTCTAATTTTCTAGCTGGTATGCCCATACCTTTTAAGGTTCCTATCAAATTATTTCTAAGTGACATAATTTTAGATTCAGAAATAGACAGTTGATTATCAAAAACAAGTGTCAAAAATAATCGATAATCCCTCAAAATAGCTTCTTGCCCAGGAATTAGCGTTTGATGTGCTCCTTTTTTTAAATACTTAACTCTATATTCGGCATTTTTTTCTAATAAATGGTGGTTTCCGCTTCGATCTTGCATATAACCATCGAATTCTGATCCCAAATGTGGGGAAGCATATAATAAAAATTGAATAATCGTGCCTTCAGGCAATACACGTTGCAACAAGTTATATAAAGCTTCGGCATTATCATCTGATGCCCCAACCATTGGCATAGCTTCTAAAACAATTCCTTTAGCTTGTTTTAAATGAAATATTTCGGTTTCAGAATTGTAGTAATCATATGGCAACCATTGTGATATAGAATGAAGATTTAAATGCGTAGTAAAATTGTCTAATAACCCAGGAGAGAAAGGTAAATCCCCTATATCAGAAAAAAAGGTTTGATTTATTTTCTCTTTAAGCTTCTTAACTCTAATTGATATGCCCATTTTTAATCCTATTCTTGTTCAATCTCAGATGCTGAATTAACCCACTTTGAGGGTTTTAGTACGGTATGAATAGTATTGGGCTGATGATAAATCCCCTCTTTTGTTTCATAAGCTGCTATCCATATTTGACCTACTTCTTCTTTAGTTCTTAAATTTGATTGAGTTTGAGAACCCG
>CAZTYT010000398.1:0-1823 GCA_964618245.1 uncultured Legionella sp.
CGCCGGGTATAGCGCAAACAAATTCTTTAGTGGCGGCTGAGTAACCGCTTCTTAGTGCCCTGCCAATACCATAATTGCTTGGGTGGGTAATAAGTTTTACGTGTGGGTACTTATCTGCTATTTCAACACAACATGCATTAGTGCCATCGGTGCTGCCGTCGTTTACAATAATTATCTCGTATTCAGCTGCCATAACTTTAAGTATTTCCAATGTGTGCAGAAAAACCTGCAGCAAATTGTGTTCTTCGTTATAGCAAAAAATGATTATTGAAATCTTCAAGCCAATGCAATAGTTGCTCCATTCAATATTAACGACTCCTGCGCTTTTTCCAAAATGCGGACTACATCTAAAGCATTGGTTCCATTGGCAAAAGGTTCACGGTGGGTAAGTATGCAGTCAAAAAACTCCTCAATAACATTCTGCAGGGCCTCCTTTTGCTCAAATTTGGGTATAACCACATTACCTAAACGGTAATCAGTAAGTTTTGTTTTGCCCTCGTCTGCAGTATTTGCCTGGGCATAATCATAAATGGTAAGCTTGTTTGTAGGCTCAATATCATCATAAATTATCATCTGGTGCTCGGCTCCTATTATCATGTTTCGTATTTTAACGGGGCTTGCCCATGATGCATTAATCTGAACTAAAACACCTGAAGGATAATTTAGAAAAAGGTATGCTAAATCCTCTATGCCTAAGTGTGGATGTACGCGGCCTATGGCTCTAACATTTAATGGCTTTTCATCAAGCAGAAAATTAATAATTGAAATATCATGGCAGGCCAAATCCCATAAAACATTTACATCCTGCTGATAAATTCCCAGATTTATACGAGTAGCATCGATATAGTTTACTTTACCCATTTTAGATCTGTCACTTAAATATTCCTTCAATTTTGCAACGGCAGGATTGTACAAATAAATATGGTCTACCATCAAAATCAAATCGTTCTTTTCTGCAAGGCTTATAAGTTCGCTAACCTGTGTTGAAGATGTTGTCATTGGCTTCTCAACCAAAACGTGTTTTTTAGCCTCAAGGGCGCGTTTAGCCAGTTCAAAATGCGATGTAGTAGGGGTAGAGATAACTACACAGTTAATCTCTTCACTTGAAAATACACTTGCAGCTGAACTGAAAGAGGTTTTTAAGCGATAAGTAGCTTCTGCTTCAATACATCTTTGAATATCTTCATCACATATGTATACGTCATTGCTTAGTTTGCTGTTTACAATATTTCGCAACAGGTTTTTACCCCAGTATCCTAAGCCAATCAACGCTACGTTTAACTTCTTATTCATAGGCACAGCTTTTTTGGTTGTGCTTTTTGCCTGTATGCTTTTATATACTCCACTAATACGTCTAAGTTCTTTACATTGGTTATTCGTATCTCGTCACCTGCTGAAATTAATTCAAAATCCAGTACAACGGGTTTATTTTTGTTTATAAGCAGGCTGTAGTGATTTGCGCCGGTATTTGATGTTGTAGGCATATTCAGTACCGCAAACTCCTGTAATAGTTTTTCTATAAATTTAATATACTCAGCCTCCTCATTAATATTTTCTTCAAACGTTTCGGATGCTTTTAAAGGCATTAAGCACGCCGCCATTTTATCAGCCCCTTGATTAGTAAATAAGCGGTGGCCTTTTTGCCATTGCTGCCCCAGTTGAAAAAACCTGGCAAGATTTTTAAAGTGAGAAATTTGCACAGCATGCAATCCCGCAAGGATTAGCAGGAACACCAGTAAGGAAAAATAAATACTGCGCATGGTTATCGGTTAAGATTTACAAACCTTAGTGTAGTATCTCCCCACACCCTCACTTCATCAATT
>CAZTYT010000399.1:0-1822 GCA_964618245.1 uncultured Legionella sp.
ATATTCAGGCAGTTTGTCTTCTAGTGCTATATCATCGTAAATCTTGTCGTATGGTATTTCTGCATAGGTAAGTACCATTGTTACTGCATCATCCCATGGCTGTTTACCAGGTGGGGTATATACTGCTATTTTAGGTGCTTTCTCCAGTTTAATGATATCAGCATTATAATCAGGGTTGGCAATTTTTTCGATAATGCCTAAATACTTTGCATCACTGATTATTTCATAGTTCACCCCACGTATTTTACAAAGGCGTTCTATCTCGTCAGCATCGTTCATGCAAAAGCTACCTCCTTGATAATTGAGCATCCAGTCTACTTCAAGCCCACCTTTCAGTGCAGCATATGCCACGCCATAAGCCTTCAAATGGTTGCTCTGGTTATCGGCATCCATAGGTATAAAAAGCTTAGCCGCCATTACCTGACCTGACGACAGGAATAATAGGGCAATGCTCAGGTATTTAGATAATCGATTAAACATAATGCTTACGTAATTTACATTATTAAGATGCATTAAACATAGTGCCGTTCATTTTTAACAAGTATTTTTGCTGCATCACATTAGTATATGAGCCAATACAGCCATGCACGTGCAATACGTGCACTTATCAAAGCCAGTCTTCAATCTATTATGAAGAGCCCATCTGCTATTGTTTTCAGTATTGCATTTCCGCTGATTTTTATTCTTGTATTCGGTTTTCTTGGTAATGGCGGTGGTCATAGTAATATCAAAGTGGCTATTGCCCCGGGTTCTGATACGAATAATAGATTGTATCATGTGCTGAGTTATATGGCCGAATTGAAATGGGTACATGGAGATAGCGCATTTTTGAGTAAGCAAATGAAAGAAGGAGAAATAACGGCTATGATGCGTATAAAAAAATCTCCCGATAGTGTTAAGCCAACATACAGAATTGTGTTGAATGCCTCATCCTCTCAAATGGCAAATGTGCAGCAGTTAAGGGGTATACTGAATAGTGTTATTCAGGCAATGGATCCTGAAACTGCAAAAAGAGCTGCAGATATGGCTTCTGTAGAAGTAAAGGAGAGTGTGGTCAGAGAGTTCAGAATGATAGATTTCATATTGCCCGGGCAGTTAGGTTTTTCGTTACTGGCGGGTAGTGTCTTTGGTACTGCATTTGTATTCTTTAATCTCAGGCAGACATTAGTTTTGAAACGCTTCTTTGCTACACCTGTTCGTCGTGAATTTATTGTTTTAAGCGAAGGTATATCACGGATGATATTTCAACTGCTGGGGGCTTCTATCATCATTGCTGTTGGTCATTTTGCTTTTCATTACACATTGGTCAACGGTTTTGTTACATTCATAGAGCTTATATCATTAAGTGCATTGGCAATATTGGTTTTTATGGGTTTTGGCTTCATAGTAAGCGGTATTGCAAAGAGTGATGCAACCATTCCACCCTTCGCCAATATGATAACACTACCACAATTCTTATTAGCAGGCACTTTCTTTTCTATCGATAATTTCCCTACATGGCTACAGCCTTTTTGCAGGGCTTTACCGCTTACTTTCCTGAATGACGCCATGCGTAAAGTAGCATTTGAGGGTGTAGGTTTATGGGATGTGAAATTTGATATTCTATTTCTGCTGGTATGGGGGGTAGTGGTGTATATTGTTGCTGGCAAAGTCTTTAAGTGGGAATAATTACATATAAGTACTTGGTGTAATTTTTATTTAATTACCTTGTAGGTATGAAGTTCAGCCTTTTCGCCGCAGGTCTATGTTTGTCTTTTACACTGCATGCACAATCTGATAAACCATTTGCTATAGTAGTACATGGAGGTGCAGGCTATGCAGG
>CAZTYT010000400.1:0-1411 GCA_964618245.1 uncultured Legionella sp.
TGATCATTACCCCATTGCGGTGTTGGTGGGAATAAAAAATTCTTGATGGCATCAAAGTTTATCTGACCCTTCTTTATCATTTTATGCTTGCTAAGGATTACAGCACCTTTATTAAATTTATGAATGTTGTAATCTTTGAAATTTTTATTGATGATTTCATTGGCATAACTTCCTATTTCCTGCAGGCACAATACATCTTCGTCTTTAAATCTTTCTAAAAACTCAGCCATTTTCTCCTGTTTGCCGATTTTAACTTCTTTTTCCTTATCATAAGCTTCAAGTGCATTGCCAATATTAAAACTTATAATAGAAATATCTTGTGGATTGGTCTTAGATTTTGAGACATTGATCGGGAAGTAATTTTGAAGGTGTTTATACCCAATTATTATGCATAATAGAGAAATGAAAATAAACTTAATGTCTTTAAACAACCAGAATACAACAAAGCAGAGGTTGACCACCACCAGCATTGGATAGGTCAGGCCAATAAAAGAAAATATCCAGACTTTATGAGGATCGTAATTTGGAACAAAGTAACACAATAGTAACGCTATTGCTGCAAGTACATTGGACCACAAAACAAATTTTCCAAAAAATGTCATGTTTATTTCTTGCTTGCATTGTTTAGAAATTCTTTTTCCTCTTTGGTAAGATTCTCGTAACCTTGCTGACTTATTTTATCCAATATATTATCTAACCTCTCTTGAAAACTTTCTTTAGCAAATTCGTTGTTTTTCCTGGTTTGATTTTTTGCCAAAGTTTCTGAACGATGCTCGACCTTAAGTTTAGACGGATATTTTTTTTCTCTGCTGAATGGTTTTTTTGATCTGCTATAACCCCCGCTTAAAAATGAAAACAAGTTTTCCAGAGGAGAAATGATGTCGAAATTTTTTTTGTATAAAAAGATAACAAGAAAACCACCCAACATACCTCCAAGGTGGCCAAAAT
Organism: uncultured Legionella sp.; assembly: GCA_964618245.1. Taxonomy (GTDB): domain Bacteria; phylum Pseudomonadota; class Gammaproteobacteria; order Legionellales; family Legionellaceae; genus Legionella. Next base: position 949 of record CAZTYT010000400.1, read on the forward strand.
GTCCACCTGTATTATCCCCTTGTGGAATTCCAATGATATCGATGAAAATAAAAAATGCTACAATGAATTTAATTTTAACATCTCCCAGAAACAATAATCTTATGATGTAGTCAGGGGCTATGGTTGCCGCTACCATGGCTAAACCTAACACCGCTGCTGAAGCACCATAAGCAAGGCTGTTTTCTCTGTGAAGCATCAAACTGGACACAATAAAAACCAATGCTCCGCATAATCCGGATATAAAATAAAGTGGTAATATTTTTTTATCTCCAAGTAAATCGCCGACAATCCGGCCAAAAGTGAATAGTCCTATAAGATTCCATAAAACATGAAAAAATCCAATGTGAACAAACATGTGGGTAACAAAAGTCCAGGGCTTGTAGATAAAATCTTCGGGATTTGCAGACAGCGCTACATTTTCAATGATTGGATTCCAATAGGAAGTAGTCTGTAAATAAGCATG
>CAZTYT010000400.1:1421-1821 GCA_964618245.1 uncultured Legionella sp.
AGCTGCCACCACAAATATGGCAACATTGAAGATAATAATTCTTGTTACAGTATTACCTGTATTGAATTGATACTTTATATCGTCGATTATGGAATTTAACATGTTATATTAACGATGTAATGTGTTTATTTTATTAAAGATATAATACATTTTATGACCTAAAGTTTATAAGACCCCATTTATAAATAAGTAGTCCACCCATAATGCCTCCTCCTAAATGGGCAAAATGAGCGGTACCAGTGCTAAAAGAACCCACTCCTGCCAATAAATCATAAAGCATATATAAACTTACCAAAACTATAGCTCTTATTTCAAAGGGTATAGGAAAAATCATTAGTTTAATATTGGGATACATCAAAGCCATTGCAACCAAAACACCATATATAGCTCCTGAAGCTCC
>CAZTYT010000401.1:0-1410 GCA_964618245.1 uncultured Legionella sp.
CGGAAAAGATTATTCCTTTTTCAGCAGCCACCACAAAACATCATTCAAAAAAGACGGTTAAGAAAAAATCACACAATTAATGCATTCAACGTTCTCAATAGACAACAACAATACTGCTAAGCCCATATTCATTGTGAGATTGCTAAAGTAATTCTTCCAGTTCTATAAAGTCATTGCGGCCTAACGTTACATTACTTAATACTCGTATGCGTACTCGAGCCTCGACTTGATCTGAATTCTCTTTGCCTAAGTTATATACATCTAAAAACTGCAAGGTGCCTTTCTTATTAGAATAAAGTTTTGCACTGATTTATCATTGGAGCCCATCGATATAATTAGGCTCTATGGTTTAAGATTCAAGCTGGAGCTGACATTCAAAAATAGGTCCATGTTCTTAGCGCTTATTATTACAGATTCCGGAACACGGTCATGAGCATGGCGTTGCGCAATACACTGCCGACATTTATTTTTGGATAATGCTAGGGTCGGAATCGAGTAGATACAGGCGTAGCCAAGTGGTTATATGCACTTGTTTTACCCCTAGTATAAGCTCAAATATGCTGTGCTTCGCTCAGATCCACAGACTATATATTTATTTATAATATGTAAAATGGCCTTGTTTTTAATTCTATTTATATTTTTAATATTGCATTTGCTTACTATACATAAACTGACTTGCAGCCCTGTAAAAGTATACTACACTGAAAGTAATGGAGTCGCAAAAGCTCTCATAGCTATGTGGAGCAAGGTAGTTCAAGGAGGCGACAAGTATCAATAGAGCACCTGCGGTCGATGGGCTGAAGAGCCCTTAGAACATGGGACTCTCGAGTAAGGAGTAAGTATGATGAGTATTTTTCAGAGTTTCGAAAGGCGCAAAGCGTCAATATCGGAGGATTGCGCTGACAGCGTGATCGGCACCAAATCATTTTATAAATATACTTTATCTGTTTTAGCTATATCAGTTGGGCTAGTCTTTTCAACCACCTCAGTCGCAGCAAATCAGAGTCAAAATTGCATGCCTCTGAAGCACTATACAACGTCCCCGAACAACCCAAACAGCGGTTTTCGCAATCAGTTCACACCTAATGGTTTGCTGGATCTCGCTCAAAAGCTGATGCATGACTATTTTGAAGGGGGGCAGTCAATGTATGATAACACTACCGATCTGGTCGTGGACGGGTGAAGAACCTATACCAACCACTGTAAACCTGCCAACCGAAACCATTGCCGTAAAATCATTGACGCAGAATCAGTTAGCAGAGCGCTTACTCACCTTATCTGCACTGATGGTATATGAACTCGAACCTGAAGGACGTACCGGAGTACTGTCGAATGACATTGCAGACATCGATGCGTTTCCCACAGGGAATGAGAAATATACTAAAGGTATGCAGAAAATCCTACATCAGC
>CAZTYT010000401.1:1420-1813 GCA_964618245.1 uncultured Legionella sp.
TTATGCGAAAAAAGAGGCGGGACAAGTCAGCTTAGAAGAAGCGCGGTCAATTGCTCTGTTGTTAGGCGTTTCCTATTTTGATACTTTGACCAAAGCTTATAGCAATCCCAATGTGGCATTTGAAAATAATTTCGCGCAATTATACTCCACCACCACACATAAGTTTTATAATCAATTACAATCATCAGATGTTACATATGGACTATTATCGCAAGGTAATCTTTTTGCTCAAAACTGGGCATTCCTGAACTTCATCCCCCCCAATGAATTAGGATTAACTGAAGCCAATATCAAAACACTCCCACAAGCCCTCTCATTCGATGCGAAAAAGCTTAAGAAAATGTTGGCTTGGGAAAAAGAAGGTGTCGGTCAATACTTTTGGCCAAGAGCATT
>CAZTYT010000402.1:0-1812 GCA_964618245.1 uncultured Legionella sp.
AAAATTGCGACCTGCCGCCATCTCCATGCCATAGGTTTCAATAAAATCGTGGTCGATCACAAGACAGCGCATTGCTGGCAATTCCTCCTCGTTTCTTCCGATTGCCTGATAAGGAATGCCGTAATCACTGCCGCCAGGACTATTCGCAGAAGCGGAAACATTCACCACGCCGGGGATTTTTTTCAATTCTTCCTTCATGGTTTCTGCCTGAGCCGCCATCTGCGGATTCGTGATTCCGAAAGTGAGAATTTGTTCCCTGTTGAATCCCAGGTTTTTATTTTGAATAAAATCCAATTGCCGCGTCATCACCAATGCAGCAATAAGGAGAAAAGTAGCGATAGAAAATTGAAACACCACCAAGCTCTTTCTCAAAAGCGCATTGCCCGAAAGGGAAGCTTGTCCTTTAATGGCATTGCCAGGCTGAAAAGCAGACAATACAAAAGCAGGATAATAGCCTGATAGTGTAGCAGTTAGCAAAGTCATTGCGATTAATCCGAATAACAACATCGGATTTTTTAACCAACTGGCACTCAGGTTTCTATCTAAAAATTCGTTCAATGAAGGCAATAAAATACTGGTGAGAATTATTGCAAAAACAGCAGCGATAAAGCATAGTAACAAGGTTTCGCTCATAAATTGTTTAACCAAAGCCCCGCGGGAAGCACCTATCGTCTTTCGCACGCCCACTTCCTTCGCTCTGGCAGTCGCCTGTGCCGTAGTCAGATTGACAAAATTCAACACTGCAATCAACAAAATAAATAGTGCTACTCCGCTGAAAATATAAACGTAAAGGACATTGGAATTGACTGATAATTCTCGGAAGAGATTGGAATACAAGTGAATAGACGTAATAGGTTGTAATAATGGCGTAGTCGCTTTTGCATTCTCCGCATCCAAATGTTGATCTAAAATCGCATCAAATTTCCTGGCAACCTGATCCAGCGAAGTATTTGGTTTGAGCAATAAATAAGTATAAAACTGATTCCACCGCACCCAATCATGCAAATCGGGATGGCTATAAGAACTCAAGGAAACCAAAAAGTTAAAAACGAAATGAGAATTCTCCGGCACGTCTGCCATGACCCCAGTCACCTTGTATTGGTGTTGATTATCAAATACTAGCGTTTGACCAACTGCATTGCCGTTGGGGAAATATTTTTTTCGCCAAGGTTTGATTGAGCACCAAACTGTTTGGCGCTTCCAGCGCATTATCAGGATTACCTTGTAATAATTTCCAGCTAAAAACATTAAATACCGAAGCATCGGTAAACAAACCTCCTTCTTCCAAGTATTTTTCATCGCCTTTGCTTACCAGCACTTGCCCATAAGACAGAAAACGACAGCGCTCTTCTACCTCCGGTAACTCATCTTTCGCCGCCTGCCCCCAAGGGTAGCCTACTTTAGCAATGCCATTTTCAAAAGAAGCGCCCTCGACTTCGCTTGCCAAACGCACGATCCGATCTTTATTTTTATGATACCGATCAAAACTCAATTCATTCAATACATATAATGAAATAAGCAAACAGCAGGTCAGACCCAGCGTTAATCCAAACAAATTAATAAAGGAGAAAATCTTGTTTTTGAACAGGTTACGAAAAGCGATTTTAAGGTGATTTCTGTACATAATAAGAAAGTTTTAGGTGTGAAATAAATATTTGCAATTTCCGTATTGAAAGATTCAAACCGTTATAAATAGTTTTATTTTTCCATTAGAAAATGCTATTATTCACTTCTTAATGAATTGACTGGATTCGCCACCGCCGCCCGAATCGCTTGGAAACTAATCGTCAGCAAGGCAATTGCCAATGCTGC
>CAZTYT010000403.1:0-1792 GCA_964618245.1 uncultured Legionella sp.
CACGGGGTATTTTTCCGAAGATTTGTCGTAACCCGGAGGCGCATACACGTACATTTCGCGCCATGCGTTAGAGGCTTTCGAGAAATATTTCTTAATCCGAATGTCGCCGTGCGGAACGTCTTTAAGGGTATAAAATCCACTTCCTTCGTACGGAATTTCGATACCGCTGGCCATGCGTCCCATGCCGTAGAAGGTTTCGCTGGCGGGATCGGCGAGGGCTACCCCATCGATGATGAGCGAATAGTAATGAAAGCCACGGCTGATGACATCGGTTGTAACATTCCAAAAACCTGCGGTATCTTTCACCATGTCGTACTTTTTACCTAAGTCAATTTGTACTTTCTGCGCATCTGGAGCTTTTACTCTGAATACCACTCGGTTGTCAGGTAAAATCTGGGGATATTTTCCATTGCGGATATTAGTCGTAGCAGGAGTTCCGAGAAGGGTATATTTTGTAAACGACGCTGTATCGACGGGTTTAAATAAAAACTGCGAAAACATAAACAATCCATTTTTCCATACCTTAAAATCATGCACACCCGGCTCGAGATAGTAAATGTGCGGCACGCTGTTTTGGTACAAATAATCGTGGGTACGTTTGCTGAATGTAATAAGACCATCGGCATCACCGCACGAAATCCAGAGCAGCTTCAGCTTTTGCTTGGCGTCTTCGGGATTGGGGACTAACTCCTGCGGAACTTTGGTGTTGGGTGCCGACGAAAATCCGCCCACCCAGGCGAATTTGTCCAGATTTCCCAATCCAAAATTCAGCGATTGTCCGCCACCCATCGACAAGCCCGCAATGGCGCGATTTTCGCGGTCGGTGAGCGTGGGGTATTTCTTCTCCACAAACGGAATCAGGTCGTTTAGTAAGTCTTTCTCAAAAGTGGCAAAGGCTTCGACTTTATCACGTTCGAAAATATTACCAACGGCACGGTCGTCCTTCATAGCGCGGCCATTGGGCATGACCACAATCATCGGCGCGAGTTTACCATCTGCGTACAGATTGTCCAAAATCACTTGCGGATTACCCCCTTTGAGCCATTCTTTTTCGTCGCCACCAATGCCGTGCAACAGGTACAATACGGGATATTTGGTTTTTTTGTTAAAACCAGGCGGTGTGTAAATCAGTGCTTTACGAGTGGTGCCCACCGTTTTGGATTCGTATTTTACGGTATCCAATTTGCCCATAATAATGCCCGTTCTGACCTGATCAAAACCTTTGGGCATTTCTTTGTCGGTGGGTTGAGCTAAAGTGCAGAAACTGATGGCTACCAAGCCCAAGATTATTGCTATTTTTTTCATAATAAGAATCTATTTTTTGAACAACAATGGTGCTAATTGGTATAAACTCCGACGCCAGGTCTGGAACTCATGGGCAGTGCCTTCCGACACATACGACACAGCATTAAATCCTGCGGATTTCAGTTCTTCAGTGGCTTTTTTGACACCTTCGGGGCGTTCTTTGCTGCCACAACTCAGGAATACGAGCTTCACTTTCGATTTGTCTTTGATGTCGGTCGGGGCATAGACACCTCCACTAAGTAGCCCGTAGTACGCAAACACATCAGGATTATTGAGCGTAATCATTTTGGTTTCCATGCCACCCATCGACAAGCCCGCCATGGCGCGGCTATCTTTGTTGGCCAGCGTACGGAAATTGGCATCGATGTACGGAATCAACTCGTTAATTAATACCGTTTGGAAAGGCTCAATCTTAAATTCACGGATTTTACCAAACTTCACCTCGTTGGTCATGCCGTAGGTATTGACGATGATAAAAGGCTTGATT
>CAZTYT010000404.1:0-1787 GCA_964618245.1 uncultured Legionella sp.
GAATTGCGGAATGTGTAATTCAGATAGGCGAAGCATTGAAAACTAATTTTCCCTATAATAAAGGAACTGATAAAAATGAATTGCCTGATTCTATTGTATTGGGCAAATAATAATTAATGAAGCGAATTTTAGCTATACTTACTCTCTTTATTTCGTTTTGTGCTACCGCACAAATAGATAAGGTGATACCTAAAAGACCCAGCCCTCCAAAACTTGTTAATGATTTTACGGGCACACTTACGCCTGAACAAGTTATTGCGCTGGAGAGAAAACTGGTCGCATTTGATGACAGTACATCCAACCAGGTAGCCATCGTCCTTATTACAACAACTGAGGGTAATTCCATTGAAGATGTAGCCATTGAACTTGGTAGAACCTGGGGAGTAGGAAATACGGAGAAGAACAATGGTATTGTTTTGCTGGTAGCAAAAAGCGACAGGAAGACAACTATACAAGTAGGGTATGGGCTGGAAGGAGCTATTCCGGATGTTACAGCAAAAAGTATTATTGACCATGAGATCATCCCCAATTTCAAGCAGGATAATTATTATCGCGGCCTTGATGAAGCAGCAGATGCGTTGATAAAAGCGGCGGCTGGTGAATACAAAGCCCCGGACGGTTATGGAAGTAAAAAGGGTGGAGGATTTAAGACCTGGATGATCATTGCGATCGTTTTGTTTATTATATTATCCAGCATGTTTGGAGGAACCAGCGGTGGCACCTACGTATCAAGGGGAGGTTATCGTGGCTGGACTGGCGGCGGCTGGTCCGGTGGTGGTGGATCATCAGGTGGTGGAGGCTTCGGCGGATTTGGAGGCGGTAGTTTTGGAGGTGGTGGAGCCAGTGGTAGTTGGTAAATAAAAATATATCTCAATAAAAAATGCTGGGCGATTGCCCAGCATTTTTAGTTTTATCTGCTATCAAATCCTTAGAAGCCCTTCTTCTCAGCCTCTGGTAAAACAGATTTAATATAATTCACCTGTTCTGTTAAGGAAGTATCAGTTGGATTTTCCTTTAGTGTTTTGTCCTTCTTGGCAAGGATTCCTTTCAGTATCATTCCATTGATGAAAGGATCGGTTTGATCTTTAAAAGCGGCGGGAACAGCATCCCTGAATTTCACGATCTCATCCACACCCCATTTGAATTTTTCTGTGTTCTTTACTACAGCGAGATAAGAACCGATATTCCCAAGGGCTTCAAATTTGGCTTGCCCTAACGGCATTTTAGAAAAATCACCAATGATCTTGTCCGCCATGCTTTCATCACCTGATTTAATGATCTGGGCAAGGATAGCACTTTGTAAAACTCCTTTGGCGGGTTGCTTGGCCAGGTCTTTAGCAATAGTTAATGCGGCAGCTTCGTCAACCTCCGCTAACGCATTCAGCGCATTACCGGCTACAGAATAGGAAGAGTCGCTGACTGCCGCTTTGAACAACGGGGCATATTCAGTTTTGCCATATTCTCCTAATTGGGCAATGGCTCCGGCTCTTACAGTCGAGTATTTATCATTTTTGGCCAGGTCTAACAAAACGGGTTCAACAGCAGTCTTTACATTCTCCTTCTTCAGGTTTATTTTGCTGATTGCAAAATTTCTCAGGCCCTGGTATTTGTCTTTCAATGCTGTTTTCAATAATTCAACGGCTTTGGGTTCATCCAGTTTTTTAGAAGCAAAATCAATGGCTTCTCTTCTGTCTACGTAATTACCGGCATACCTGTACTGGTGAATATAGTTTTCAAGAGTTTTGTTGTCCTTTTTAACCCATAACATCACTTTGTCGGCATCTACA
>CAZTYT010000405.1:0-1784 GCA_964618245.1 uncultured Legionella sp.
ACAACGGTCTGTGTATGCGCTGTGGCTTTTCTATCTTATAAAGTTAAAACAATTTTTGAAAGCCATAGCGCATACATATTGTTACCGCCAGTACATTTTTATATCTTTTAGCAATTTGTCTTTATAAATACATTCAATTTTTGAATCCTTTACTTTTTGAAAAGCAATCTTTGGGTCTAAATCAGATGGCATGCCTATTATTTGATTAGTTAATTGTTGATATTCTGATTCTGTCAGTAGATTAATTCTTGAAACTATCAAATCTGTTTTATTTATTATCAAATCATAAAATATTTTTTGGTCATAACTACATGATACAAAATCATTTAGAAAGTCATCAATAAAATCATTATTAATTTCAATTTTAGAGTCATGAAATTCTAAATATCGTTTTGCTCGACTCATGTAATCAGTATTAATCAATTGTAATGATTGTTGATATAGGCTATCAGCTACATAAGTAAATTTATCACTACAAAACAAGACACAAATTTCATTTGAATTGAATCGATTATAACCATAATCCAAATTCCTATGGAACATTCCAAAACACTTCCGTATAGTATCGCTTAATTTGTATCGAAGATTCTCTTTATATGTCCAATTTCTCGTTAAGTTAATTTCTGGCGAACAAATTTCTATCTCTCTAAATTTTATCTTACTTATTCTCCCCTTATTGTCAACTAAATAATACTTTTCATTCTTTTCATATAGATTTGAATTATTACTTTTATATGAGCCTGTTTTGTAATATAAAGTGTCTCTATAAGGAATAGAGAAAAAAATTCCACCACCATATGTATAATGCTCAAATAGAAAGTAATTTTTTTCTGGAATTACTAAGGTCTTTGATCTGAATATTAAACCTTTCTTTGACTTAAACAATGCCTTATTCTTTGATATTTGAGAAAAAGTCTGATTGAATATTAAGATAAAAGATAGAATGATAATTAGTCTCATGTCTTATGTATTGGCGGTAACGTTTGGCTATTTGCAGTGGCTGGCTTTTGAAAACGTATTTGTCCACCGTGACCAAACGCGATAGCGAAGATAAAACTTTATACTAACACTTCACCCAGCCATTGCAAATAGCTTTTGTTGCCAGCTGTAGCCCTTACTCCATGTCTATTTCTTTTCCCAATTTATTTAAAAAGTCAGTCGGGTTGGTCACAAACTTAAATGAATTAGAAGTTTTAATCTTGTCGGCCAGATTTTCATATATCGGCTCAAACAAATTTCCTTGACTGTCCAGAAGTAAGCAGTCCATGTCTTTTGAAATTGTCAAAACGAAGTCTATAAAAACTCTGTCAATTTCTCTCAGGTCAATTCTAAAATAAAATCCTTCAAATTGTCCCGACTCTGTTTTAGAAATTGTTATGTCGTTCGTGTCATTGTTGCCAAATGTCTTCATCCCTTCAGTCTGCTTAGTCCATGCGACTTGGTCTGCAAATGCACGAATTCTTTTTTCTATGTCGTCAAAGTCCGTGTTTAAATTCTCCCACCAATTTACATTAATCAAGTCGTCACCAAACTTTGGGTTATCGCGATATTGAACTTTGTCCGGAATAGGATTCCAGTGTCGCAGAATTGTCTGTCGCGGAATAACTGTCACATGATATTGATATATGGCCATCTCTTTCTCGGGCTATTGCTGGCAACAGTCTGTGTATGCGCTGTGGCTTTTCTATCTTATAAAGTTAAAACTATTTTTGAAAGCCATAGCGCATATACGTTGTTGGCAGCTGGGCCTTATTTTCCATTCCAAATATTTTCCTTTCTTAATC
>CAZTYT010000406.1:0-502 GCA_964618245.1 uncultured Legionella sp.
GAAAGAAAAGCTAGTTTCAGTAATCGGCAATTTCTAAGGAATTAAATATGAACAAGAAACATGAATATAAAAACCTTCTACCTGCAGATTTGTATAAACAGATAGAAGAGCTTTATGACAGCTTTCAGAATATTCAATGCGAAGTTACTGGAATTGTTAGTGATAATAAAATGACAGATAGTACTGCGCATTTGGAAGATGTTATTAAATCAACCGAAGAAGCAACGCATGTAATTCTAGATGCCGCTACTGCAATTCAAATGACTGTTGAAAGTGGCAAACCAACGGCAGAAATAACGGCCGCAGTTATTGAGCAGGTAACAAAAATATATGAAGCTTGTAATTTCCAAGATATTTCAGGGCAAAGAATTAAGAAGGTTCTTAAGCATCTGGATATGTTAAAAGAGAATTTGGCAATGCTTGCAACTTGTGCAAAATCTTATGCGGTAGGTGAGGTAAAGAAAGCAGCAGTAAAGGAAGAAGGCTTACTTAATGGGCCGCA
>CAZTYT010000406.1:512-1773 GCA_964618245.1 uncultured Legionella sp.
AACTTTCATCTGTTGCCCCTAATCATGATGAAATATACAAGCTATTTTCTTCTGTTAAGTAGAATAGCCCTTTGCATTAGGATACTTTCTGGCTTTAGATAATGATGCTTTGATAGCTTTCAAAATGCGGGTATCTGGTTCATTAAACTCAGCTTCACGGCATTTTTTTACTATTTCCAACATTCCCAGATTCGCAGTAGAGCCTTTTAAGTAGTGGGAGGCAGATTTCCATTCTTTAATATTACCACTATTTATGGCGCTTTTCATAATTTTAAGTTTCTCCTCAGCAGTATCAAAAAACATATTAAGTAGCTCAACTTCTTCTTTATGGTTTGATGCTGCCAATTTTAGCCTTTTAAAATCAATTAGGGTAGCAGTTGTTTTGCTCTCAGAAAATTTACCTTCAGCCAATATAAAGCGTTTAACCATTATCTCTTTTAGCTTTTGTGGGTCTATTGGTTTGCTAATATAATCATCCATGCCAACTCTTAAGCAATTTTCGCGGTCACTTATTAGTGCGTTGGCAGTCATAGCTACAATGAAAACTGGGTTTTCAGATATACGAATTTGCTTTGTAGCTTCGTAACCATCCATTTCTGGCATTTGGCAATCCATAAGTATTACATCATAATTGTCTGATTTAATTTTATCCAATACCTGCAAGCCATTTTCTGCATGATCAATTTTATTAAAGCCAAAACCAATTAACAAACGCTCCACAAAAAGCTTGTTAACTGGATGATCCACTGCAATCAAAACCCTTGCAGATGAAGTATTAGTGCGGTTAGCAACAATTTCATATTCACCTGATTCATCATGAAAATAATCAGCTTGTACTATTGGCAATTTAAACCAAAAGGTGGATCCTTTGCCCAGCTCACCATCAAACCTTTTGCCAACATATAATGGATTTATATGAAGAAAACCTGTGCCGCTTTGAAGCAGTTTTATAGTTTTGGTGGTTCTTTCCTGCCTGGTTTTTGCAGCATCTATTAGAGTATTTTTCCTTATTTCTTGATAAGCTAGGTAAAAACCTACATATTTTTTATATTTCTCATAAGGTTCAATCCATTTGACACTAAAATTAGGTTCAACAAATTCTAGCACTTTTAATGTTGGGTAGGCTTTTAGGTAATTCTTTGCATCTTCTTCCCATTGAGTTTTAGGTGTTCCTCCACTTACTTCCCAGCGATAATCCATACGGTCAATATCGGCGAAAAGATTTGTCATATACTGAGTTGTATAAGTTTCAATTTCATTT
>CAZTYT010000407.1:0-1766 GCA_964618245.1 uncultured Legionella sp.
TACTATCTGTTACATAACTTTTCGCAAAGAAAGAATAACATCCAAACCATGATTTTTTATCAGCATCCAACTTTAGATTGTAGTTAGTAAAAAATGTTTGTTTTAATTCGATTCGTTTTTCTTGTTTTTCTTGTGCAATTTTTTCTTGAGCCGCTTTTGCTTGGGCTAGTTTCTCTTGTGCAATTTTTTCTTGAATTAAAGAAAAATGGTTTTTTACATGAACAATAATGTCATTATTTTCATACTGTAAGGCGGCATTAGTAATCTCACTAATATCTTCTTCCCTTAGTTTTTCATAGTTTGAGTAGGTTAGTAAGCTTGTTTTTACCAATTCCAAATCATTTATTGAAATGATGCTATGCATAAAATTAACAAAAGATTGATTATCTAATTCAGCTATTTTATCGCCATAGTCGTTAAGGATTTTAACTACCTGGGATTTAGCGACAATTCTTGCTGAATCTAATGCTTCATTTAATATATCCTCTTCATTAATTGCAGAAAGTAAATTTTGTTCGAGCTCGTTAAACAATGCATCACTTTTAATTGAAGGATCTGTCATTTCGTATAAGGCACAGGCGATGTTATTAGCCAGATTTTTTAATCCTGCTAGCGGATCCCTTTTAGGATGTTTCTCATCCCATTGTCCTGCTTTAAAATCTTTTAAGGTGGGTACATGGGGTTCTAATATGCCTGCTGAATCTGAAACAACATCCCAAAACATGTAGCGCGCTACTGGCGGTAGAGTCGGATCAGCTGATAATTCAAAACAAAAATGTTCACTATCATCCGTAGGGCTTAGAGCTGTTATGGGAAGCATAAAGGTAAAAGCTATTGCATATTCTTTAATAATTTTCTTTAACATCTCTTGAGCAAAATCTTTATTTTTTAATTGCTCTTTAAGTAGCGCTATGTTAGGAAAATTACCAATGGCTCTCAGGTGCGGATCAGCTTTGTAATTATAAATAACGAGAGACTCTTCCTGGCATAGATTCTTAAAATCTTTGGTTACAAGAACCTGGATTGTTTGTGGCACGTTATCTTCAGCTTTAATAGTGAGGGGGAAAATTTCAAACTGCTGAGTTTTTAGTCCTAATGTTGCCATATAATCAAGTAATTCTTTTTCAGCTTTGATTTTCATGTTCCAATCGTCTTCGCTACTCCATCTATGAGGAATAAAAAAACATTGACTGGTGTTTTTTATCTTATAAACATTTTTTTCTGAACCGCTACCAATATGTTCGCAATCGTCTACCGAGAAAGTTTGCCCATTTAATGTTAAAATTGATTTTTTATTTTTGAAAAAAAGTGTTAACCATTCTTTCATTATTAGCTTACTCCACAAGAAAAGTGGATTTTATTTTATCATATTGTCTGTATTTTGAAAACAATGCAAGGCAATGACGTGTCATCTTGCTGGAGATGACACGAGAGGCAGGCCTAATGAAGATGTTTTTTTATCTCATTAACGGTAATGATGGGATCTTTTACGGCCACTGCATGAAGATCCAAAATTCCTGTGTCATAAACGCATTCGTCATGATAAATCGGTAAACTAATCATGCTATTTAATATTTGATTCGCTGATTCTATTGCTTCGGTCTGCGACATGACAAGAAAAGGGCCCATGATAAAACCCCAGTTAGACTCGGTATTGTATGGACTAATATTATAGGCAAAATAATAGCCTGGAGCCCCAAAAGACGTGGCAAACCCACTTATTTTTATGTCATTAAGATTAGGACAAACAGGTTCAGCAAAAGCAG
>CAZTYT010000408.1:0-1741 GCA_964618245.1 uncultured Legionella sp.
AAATAGCCAGCACATAAAAATTAGCGGCTATAGCCACCTTAAAAATATAAAGCTTCCCTAAAAATCCAGCTAATGGCGGAATACCTGCCATGGAAAACAGCAAAAAACTTAAGATAAAGGCAGTCCCCGGATAAACGCACACAAGACCTTTAATATCTTCAATAGTATGAATCTCCTGGCTGCGTCGTGTAATGTTGAGCAAACAGGCGAATACGCCCACGGTCATGATTAAATAGAGAAAAATATATAATGTACCAGCTGTCACACTGTCTTCTGTTCCAACAACGATACCAATTAAAGCATATCCCATATTCCCTGTTGCACTATAAGCCAGAATACGTTTGATATTGTTTTGCTTTAAAGCAGCAAAAGCTCCCAAAACCATAGAAGCAATGGCAATAGCAGCCAATAACGTTTGCCAGTAGGGCAACAGGCTTACAAAAGGTAATGTAAAAATGCGTGTGATTAAAGCAAAGCCTGCGACCTTTGGAGCAGATGCCAAAAATGTTGTAACCGAAGTGGGCGCCCCTTCATAAACATCTGGAGTCCACATGTGGAATGGTACAGCTGAAATTTTAAAGACAAGCCCCCCCATTAGGAAAGCAAGCCCAAACATTACGGGTAGAGTAAAAAATTTTCCGTCTTTCAGGATCATAGCTATAGCATCAAAATTTGTTGTTCCAGTATATCCATAAATTAAGGAACACCCGTAAAGTAATAGGCCGGTTGATAATGCTCCTAAAATAAAATATTTCATTCCCGCTTCAGAAGCTTTCAAATTATCACGACGTAAAGTGGTCAGGATATAAAGGCTTAAGCTTTGCAGCTCAATGCCAACAAATAAACTCATCAGATCGTTTGCAGAGATCATAACCATCATCCCCACAACAGAAAATAAGACAAGGATGGGGTATTCGTATTGGGCAATATCTTCTGATGCTAAAGATTTCCGGCTAATCATCAACACCACGAGAGCTGCTGCGAGAACAAGAGCCTTCATTAAAATTGAAAATGAATCACTAATAAACGCTCCATGAAAAGTAACTTCCCTTACAACAGGAGTTGCACAAACCATCACAAGGACTGAAAGCAAAGCGATCTTGGATAATAACATTATCCGGTGAAAAGAAAATTCACCTCGAAACAACCCTAATATCAAGAGAACAAAAGTTGTACCTAATAAAACTATTTCTGGCAGAGCAGCAGCAACATCGACAATTTTAAATGCCTGATTCATGATCGTTCCTAATTTTAAGACTAAGTTTCTTCATATTTTACGACCATCATTTCAAAGCGTCAGCTGAGAAGAGTAAAACCTTAGAAGAATTGGCTTCAGCAATATGTTTAACAGCCTCTTCCTGTTTTATGCTCTGCCCTGAGGCCCGTACCACAGGGCATGATTCTTCCCGCACCCAATGTTTATGATCTTCCACCAGGGCCGCAACAGCCGGATTGATAATTTTTAAGAAGGGCTGAGGATATAATCCAATCCATAATACCAACCCGCCAAGGGAGCCTAAAATTGTTGCTTCCCTCAAGTTAAGGTCCAGGAGGCCTTTCAAATTGGTATGGATTATTTTTCCAAAAATCATACGGTGATAAAGCCATAAAGCATATGCTGCCCCCAAAACCATGCCTGTAACTGCCAGGCTTGCCGCCCATGTATTTACCTGGAAAACACCAACAATAATTAAGATTTCTCCCACGAACCCACTTGTCCCAGGCAACCCAATAGCTGCAA
>CAZTYT010000409.1:0-1734 GCA_964618245.1 uncultured Legionella sp.
ATCCAGAAAACATCCCTCTCAAAATTAAACATAAGATAGGGATGCTACAGGCACTTCAAACTTATTTAGAAGACCCTGATTCATTACTTTGTCGACAGGATGTATTAAAATGTTACCCCTTGGCATTTGAAAGTCTCTTTTATAAGCAAGGAGAAATTGAGCAAATTTTTAAAGCGGTTTGCATTGTAAAACAAAAGCAAGTAGAACTTCTCAAAACGGACTTGAGTGAAAATTTGACAAATGGTTTTAATATTTAGTATAAAGAAGAAATTTTAATGTTAGCTAGGGGCTCTTGAGTAAACCCCATGCTCCAAAAAGATAAAAGTAATATGACCTTCGTTTATAGAGCAGTGACAGCTAATTGTGGTAATGATCATATTGGTACTAAGGCCAGTGAGACAATTGCCAACCTACTTTCACAAAATGAGTCTGTTGATTTCATCGTACTGAATTGTCAAGAAACTGATTTTAAATCAACCCAGTCCCAACTGGAGAAAGTGATCGCCAAGCATGGATATAAGATTGATTGCTTGGCCAAAATGGTCACTCATACTAAACCTTCAACACAATTGCATTCTCGTACTGGATTAGCTACTTTTCTTATTTATAAACAAGATCTCAAAGTACAAGTTGATAATTCAGTAACCGCCAGACGTAATCAGCAGCGTTTTGCAGGCAGCTCCTATAATAAAGGTGGCATTGTGACAGAGTTTACTGTCACCCGCCAAAATCAAGATCAGGAAGAATGTATTAAACTTCAATCTATTTGTGGGCATTTGGATTCAAAGAAGCCCAATGCCCGGAGTCAAGATTGGCTTAATCTGCATAAAGCTAGTGCTAACCCACGAGTAGAGCGTTGGGAAGATTTAGTACGCATTTATCCGCAGCTTAAAATCTCAGGCTATGATGCAAACGTACGGCATAAAATAGAAGAGGGTGCTGAAATTAATTTACTTGTAGAGCGCCCCAATGATCCTGAGGTACAATTTTTATCTAAAACTCCTTTGGCTGATAGACATTATACTGCCACGATAACTTATAGCAAAACAAATGACGAATCTATTCTTGATTCTAAACGAGTTGGTTATGCTGCTCGAGGAGCATTGGATTATATTGGTATTGCTGATGGCAGTAAGCCTCATCAGCAAAGAATTATTACCGAAGATGTTATTAAGATTGATCCAGAGAAATCAACTGCACGGGATCATGCTGTGCTTATAAGCCCTGTACAAAACTATGTATTCACTTCTGAATTTGAAGTGGTTAAAAACCATATGGCTTCGCATCTACATGGTGTCGCACCCCAATTAGCTCAAAGAGTAAGGCTGCTAAGTAGTACCCCTCAAAGTCAAGAATATTTATTAGACATATACAATCAATTCCTTTCTATTGATGGCCTGGTTAATGCTGCACTTAATTTACACATTAAAAAATTAGAAACCTATCAACGGTTACAAAGTCGTAACTTGCCAAATAATTTATTAGGAAAATGCGGCGAAATTTTATTTCAGGATACTCCGTGGTGTGACGGTTTAGCCAGTGAGGTGATGACCCGCCAGGTTTTAATGCTTACCTTGCTCGATTATTTGGAACAATGTTATGACCAGGATAGTATTGAGGCCAGGTTGTGCTGGTTTTCAGAATTAACAGGAAAACTTAAAAATGATGTGGTGATGGATCCTGTCCAGGCATTTAAAAATAATATCATTAATGAATATAGTGATATTCGAAATT
>CAZTYT010000410.1:0-1728 GCA_964618245.1 uncultured Legionella sp.
GGAGGCCAGGGGGTCATTTCCATACAAGTTACTGAGCGTAATGGTAAAGTGGTTCGTTCAGTACAAGTGAATGATAATGATGAGGCAATGCTGATTACTGATAAAGGGACATTAGTTCGCTTTAGGGTCAATGAACTATCAATTATCGGTCGTAATACCCAAGGTGTGCGTTTGATTAACGTAAGTTCCGGTGAGCAAGTAGTTGGTATGCAAAAAATTGAAGACTTGGGTGAAGAGGTTGATGATGTGAACCTTGAAACGGAAGAATCTTCTGAAGACCAACATAGTAACGAACAAAATGATGACCAGAACCTATAATTTTGGTGCTGGTCCTGCAATGCTTCCTGAGTCTGTCCTAAAAGAAGCTCAGGAAGAACTACTTAATTGGCAGGATACGGGGATGTCTATTTTAGAAATAGGACATCGAACTCCTGAATTCATGTCTCTTTTAAATCATGCCGAGCAAACATTAAGATATCTTTTAGCTATTCCTCAAGATTATCAGGTTTTATTTTTAGGTGGGGCTGCACGTACTCAATTTGCTACGATTCCAATGAATTTGTTGAATTCAGTGGAACAAGCAGGTTACTTAGTTACTGGTATTTGGTCGCACATGGCTTTTCTTGAGGCGAAGCGCTTAAAAAAAGCCTATTGTGTCGCTTCAGATGAAAAAAATGGTTTTACCGGTATTCCTGATCCTGCCACCTGGGTATTAAACGACAATACCTCATATTTGTATTATACGCCTAACGAGACAATTAACGGCATAAGATTTCCTTTTATCCCTTGTTTAACTTCAAGTGCCCATGGCTTGGCTGTTAAGGAAGAGGGGTTAGCAACTTCCATGGATTTAGTTGTGAAAACAAACAGAGATAAAAGAATCCCTCTCATTGCTGACATGACTTCCTGTTTGTTAAGTGAGCCTATCGATATTAGGGATTACGGTTTAATTTTTGCTGGCGCTCAAAAAAATATTGCTAATGCTGGTTTGACAATAGTTATTGTCCGAAATGATTTATTAGCTAAAATACCAGATCCTGCGGTTCCAACTATGCTGGATTACAAAATTCAGGCTGAACATCATTCTCTTTATGCTACTCCTCCCGTGTTTAATTGCTATTTAGCGGCCAAAATGTTTGATTGGGTGAAGGCACAAGGTGGCATTAACACCTTATTTCAGTTAAATTGCGAGAAAGCAGCTAAATTATACCAATATTTAGATGCAAGCGATTTTTATTTCACTAAAATTTCTAAAGAAGCTCGTTCCTTAATGAATATATGTTTTTCATTAAAAAGTCCTTCTCTTGAGGAGTTGTTTGTGAAAGAAGCCCAGCTTCGTGGATTAAGTGCTTTAAAAGGTCACCGTATGGTTGGTGGAATTCGTGCTAGCCTATATAACGCCATGCCTATAGCCGGTGTGGATGCTTTGATTGATTTTATGTCGGAATTTGCAAGGAAAAATAGTAAGTGAAAGTTATTAATTTAAAGAGCCAACCTTCGTCTGCTTTACAAGGCCAGATTTCTGTTCCAGGGGATAAATCCATTTCTCATCGTTCCATTATATTTGGCGCTATTGCTAAAGGAACCACCGTTGTGAGTGGTTTTCTTGATGGAGAAGATTGCCTGGCTACCTTGCGAATTTTTCAGGCAATGGGAGTTGCGATTGAAGGACCTGATGAACAGCAAGTAATTATTCATGGTGTAGGTAAATATGGGTTAATTGAGAAA
>CAZTYT010000411.1:0-1717 GCA_964618245.1 uncultured Legionella sp.
AGATAAAGGTCTAATCCTTTGCTATAACAAAGAGCGAGAAGTACAAGATTTAATTGCACGTGCCGATAAAAAGTTTGAGGAGCGAAATCCTTTTACAGTGCAATTTTATACACCTAGAAAGCCTCATACATTTAGAGGTGATTATCGACAGTTTTCTCCCATATCAACCTTAGTACCAACTCAAAAGTTGTTATGGAATTACGTTGCAACTGATGAGCAAGATCAACAACACCTCAATAAGGTTCTTGTTGCCCTGCAAAATTTGGGAGTTGCGACCACAAATCAGACGGCACCTGTACACATGCAGGAATATACCGTTTTGGGTTCTACTCAAGAGTATCAGGCTACTTTAGATGCTTGCCGTCTGGAATTAAACAATTGGGCAAAAGCTAAATTAAAAGGGTCAAATGATGTATTAGCTGCCATGTTTGACTCAAGAAAGCCCACAGTTTTTACAGAAAACAACCTAAAAGCTTTTGGTCAGTTATTTTATGATCATGAAGTTAATACCTTAGCTAAAAATCAAAAAAATGCTTCTGATCATTTCCTGGTTTTAGCACAACAAATTTATCAGGCATTTGGTGAAAATCATTTTGCCACATGGAAAACCTATTTTATTGATCCTTCACAAAATTTAAGCGAATGCTTGGCAAAAGATGAGATTGATACGGTTGCACTAAGTATTGTTACCTTAAAAAAGAATAAAGCGTTGCAAAATATCTGGTGGGCTTTAATTGCTGCTCATGGAAAATCCACAGGATTTACGCGTTATGCGCCTTTATGGTTTAGCTTCCAAAGACTTCTGGAGTACGTTGACAAATTTGCGCTGAAGCTCAATGAACAAAGTATGTTGGATTATTTAAATCAAGTCTCTGATTTTCAGGGCCAAGTGTTCCTTGATCGTCTCTACTTTACTTTGCTCAATAGCAAAAAAGAGATGTCCAAAAAAGACATACAGCAAAATATTCTGAATAATATTCATCAAATTGACTGGAAACATAATGGATTTTACTATGCATCGCGCTATGAGAAATACCCCTACTGGGCAGAATCACTTGATTTAACCGGATTTAATGCCAGCGTTAATGCAAATGTACCTAGTTACCTGCCGAAAGGAGATGTTCAGCATCAGCCTACTGCGTTAGTGTATAACAGTTTGCGTCTCCTTAGTCAGAAAGTGCGCGTTGAAATTAATGATTTCCATAAATTACAAAATTTGATAAACGAACATTTTGTTAAGACTAATCTTATCCAAACAAAAAATGGTGCCTTAACTCTTCGTTTATTAGTTGCTTGCTTGGCTTTAGGATCTGACAGAGTCGCAGAGCTTTCTAATGACGTTATAAATGAACAAATTATAGGATTACAAAACCTACCTTCTGACATCCTGGAATGGTTGAATAAAAATCTTGAACTTGACCGCAATATTGTCAGTGGTTCTTTACACCTGCGATTTGAGCATGTTAGTGCTTTGGCTAATGCGATTCAAAATTCAGGTATGAAAAATAAGATTCTTAGTTTGCCACTTACCAAGGCTCTTCCATTTATTAATGACAGTGGCCGAGCTTTACAGTGTTATTCAAGCAATTATGCCATGGGCTTCAAAAATGCAATAATTAGCAATGGAAAACCATTTAATGAGAACGCATTAACACTGTTATATCAAACTCTGGATAAAAATAACTTTCCTTTTGAGCATGTCTTATTAAGAAGTTGT
>CAZTYT010000412.1:0-1714 GCA_964618245.1 uncultured Legionella sp.
TGAGTAGTTCCTGTATATTTTTCGACATTACAACTCTCTTAAATAAAAAGCGTTATTATAATTATTTTTGATTTTTTATCAGCACATTGTTTATTTTTTAAATATAATTAAATGAAATAAATCCTCACAATGACTTCTTTGAACTATTATTAAGAAATAATTAATCAACTGGTGATAAAAAGTGAACAATCAACACGTTAAAAAAGCAACTCTTTATCGCATGGTCCTACAGACTCACATTTGCCCTTATGGGCTTAAATCGAAAGATTTATTGCAACGTCAGGGGTATGTTGTTGAAGATAGATGGTTAACTAGCCGTGAACAGGTGGATGCTTTCAAAGCTGAGCATCATGTTAAAACAACACCTCAAACTTTTATTAATGAGGAGCGTATTGGGGGTTATGACGATTTACGCCGTTATTTTGGAAAGGAAAAACCTGATTCCAATACATCAAGTTATCAACCAATTATTGTTCTTTTTACTATCACTGCTTTAATGGCATTTGCTATAAATTTTGCGTTTACCGGCGCCATTTTTACAACGCATGTTTTTGGCTGGTTTATATCCTTTAGCATGACAGTTCTTGCACTCTTAAAGTTACAGAATATAGAAACATTTTCAATCTTATTTCTTAATTATGATCTTTTAGCTCAACGGTGGGTTCGCTACAGCTATATTTATCCTTTTGCCGAGGCATTAGCGGGAATATTAATGCTTGCGGGTGCTTTAAATTGGATTGCAATTCCAGTTGCGTTGTTTATTGGGACCATTGGGGCAATTTCTGTTTTAAAAGCGGTTTATATTGATAAACGCGAGTTAAAATGTGCTTGTATAGGAGGGGATAGTCAAGTACCTTTAGGTTTTATTTCCTTGACTGAAAATTTAATGATGATAGGAATGGCGCTGTCGATGTTATTAATGTAATTAGTTACATTCGATTGAAAAAACAAAATGTTATATTTAACAAGTGCCTAATTTTTTCTATAATTTTAATGGATAAAAAGATGCAATAATTTTTAAATGGTGTGAAACTTTTAAGAAGATTTGATTAAAAAGGATTTTTATGAAAAAGGTATTACCACTATCAATTGCCTTAGTTTTAAATATTTTATTATTACTCTTGATATTATTTGGAATGTGTTTATTTTTCTCAGATCCCATAGACCAATCGGATACAGATATTTTTATCAATTTATCTAGTAATTTTCATAACTATGGGGAATAGTTAATTCATTTATTGCCATTTCTAGAAGCGGGAAAAATTATTGTCTGGCCATTAAGTATTTTCTTGGGTGTAGCTTCTGGATATGCTTCTTTAATGATAATAAAAAAAATGGACAAATAAATCATTTTAGTGGTTATTTATCAGCTGTTTCTGACAGACAAAACCTGATCGTTTGTAAACAGGTGCGTGAGACTACAAAAAAGTCTCCGCACTCTGGTTTTTCTGTAGTATCTTGAGGGCGGCACGTATTTATCCAAGTGCCACTCACAAGTCCTGACGGATAGTCAAAAAATTTAACCATCTTTTTTGCTTACTAGTTCCTGCGGCATGGTTTTGTTGGATAAAGGGTTTGCATGATCTACAAATCCCCGATATTGACCCGGGGTTATTGGCTTAACTATTTCTCATAAATAAATCGCTGTACGGAGATGCATTATGTACGGACGTTAATGTATAAAAGGAAAGAACCATGATTTTTAAAAGGATAT
>CAZTYT010000413.1:0-1713 GCA_964618245.1 uncultured Legionella sp.
TTGCTTTTATCCATGGCTATTGTAGCTTAAAGCTCAAATTAAAAACAAGTTGTTCATTAAAAAATGGTACCGATTTGCCAAATACTAAAAAATGCGAGATAATTATACATTAATTTTAGTAACGATTGGTTATAAATGTTCAATTTGATTAAATTTTTTTCTAGGGGTGTTAGGGGTTTCTCACCAACTTCCAATTATTCTCTTAAGCCTGTTTCTATTGGGCGAATGAAACCTGAGCAAACGCTGGAGGATATTATTGTCGAGCTTGAGAAAGAAGTACAACATTGTGGTATAGAAAGTTTAAAAGAAAAAATTCAGGTTGAACAAAAATATTTACCTCTGTTAGAAAAGCAGCTTGATGAGTGCAGAAAAAAAATTTGCAATATCACGCACCAGGTTAGGGAGCGCGCGCGTCAGGGCTACAATATTCATGGCTTATATTGGCAAAAAACGCAACAAGATCTGCAACAGCACAACGCTGTGGAAACATTACAACAAATACAAGAAAAGATGGATTGGGTTCGTGCACGCCAACGGGCTTTTGCAGAGTTAAAGCCTGTATTAATTAATGCGGGCGAACCCAATGAAATTCGCATGTTAAATAACTAAGTTTTTCCTTTTTCCGCAGTCTTAACTTATTGAATTGACATACAAATCTTGATTATGCTTTGTTAATCAAAGTCATAATCAAATATCATTAAGCTTGGCTGCCAATGATTCTCTGGCGAAACTTTGTCGACTAAAGGCTACTTTTTCAGCTACAGATTCATTTGGGTATTCTTGATGTCGAGCCTCGATAGTGCGGTAGCGTTTTAAGCCACCTTCACGATTAGCAATTTGGATGTTTAATCCAGGGCGAGCATTTAATTCTAACATTAAAGGCCCTTGATCTTTATCCAGGACAATATCCACGCCAAGATATCCTAAACCGGTTAGATCATAACAACCAGAAGCAATTTCCAGTATTTTATTCCAATAAGGGACTTCAATACCGACAATGGGGTTTAAGGTGTCGGGATGATAGTCAATGACATCATTCTGAAATACACCACCTAAGGTTTTACCAGTAGCCAAATCAACTCCTACGCCAATAGCGCCCTGATGCAAGTTGGCTTTTCCTCCGGATAGGCGTGTAGGTAAGCGGACCATAGCCATGGCGGGATACCCTAGTAAGGAAATAATGCGAATATCGGGAATGCCCTCATAACTGACTTCCGCAAAAACAGGATCAACCACAACTCGTTTTTCAATAATGGCATAGTCTGATGAGCCGCCCAGACTGTAAGCACCTGATAACAGACAAGAAAGATGATAACTTAATTCTTGAACGGTGGTTAATTTTCCATTGATTTGGCGGTATCGGCCATAAACTTTATCTTTAAATACTAAAATACCATCTCCACCTGAACCCCGTGCGGGTTTGACCACAAAGTCATTATAAGGTGCTAGGATAGTTTCAATATTTTTAATTTGTTGTTCGGTTTCAATGATTTCATATAAAGGAGGGACAGCAATTCCAGCCTGGAGTGCCAGTTTTTTAGTTTTTAGCTTATCATCCACCAAGGGGAAAAGTTTTCTGGGATTATAGCGCAATACAAAATCGGTATTACGCTGATTAATGCTCAATATGCCATGATTTTTTAATCGCCGGAACAAACCAATCATTCTACATGTCTCGCAAAAGCTTTAAAGCGTTTTAACTCAAATAGTCGA
>CAZTYT010000414.1:0-479 GCA_964618245.1 uncultured Legionella sp.
CCCAGTTGAGGGTTTAACTTCGATTCGGCATTATTGGATCAGTTAACGACAACATATGGTATACAAATGAATTCTATAGATTTACCAGTAAAACGTGGAAGAGGCAGACCTCCAAAATCATCAAGGCAATTTTCTGACACCAGGGCTGAATTAATTAAAAGTGGGTTAGAGTTATTGACTGAAAATGGTTTCATTTCTTCCGGTATTGATACCATTGTTAAAAATGTAAGCGTTCCTAAAGGTTCTTTTTATTACTACTTCAAAAGCAAAGAAGATTTTGGTTATGCGGTGCTCTCTGCTTATGGCGGTTATTTTGCTCATAAACTCGATAAACATCTGACAAATTGTGCCTTTTCTCCATTAAATAGGCTGGAAAATTTTGTAAATGATGCAAAAGCTGGTATGGCCAAATATCAATTCAAGCGAGGTTGCCTCGTCGGCAATCTGATGCAGGAGAGTCCGCAACTTTCTGAAGCATT
>CAZTYT010000414.1:489-1681 GCA_964618245.1 uncultured Legionella sp.
TGTCTGTCCGAAGCTAAAATTAGCAATCAGATAGCTGAAAATGCAGACAATGACAAATTAGCCAGCCTGTTCTGGTCTGGATGGGAAGGGGCGGTTATGCGCGCAAAACTTTATAAAAGCACAGAACCGCTTGATGAGTTTTGGAACTATTTCTCCGGTTCAATTAAGAAATAAATATGGATCACTGATTGACATCAACGACTACTCTTCCTTTGATCTTGCCCTCAAGCAAGTTTTGAGCGGTCGAGATCACCTCTGACAGCCCAATTTTAGTCGTTGCTTCATTTATTAGGTTTTCATCAACTAATTCAGAAATCTTCTGCCATGCATGCTGACGAATGATTTTAGGGCACATAACACTGTCAATCCCTGCCAATGTAACGCCACGTAGAATGAACGGTGCAACCGAAGAAGGAAAATCCATTCCCTGAGCAAGACCGCACGCGGCTACTGTGCCACCATAACGGATACCGGCACAAACATTAGCCAGGGTATTACTCCCTACAGAATCAATCGCTCCTGCCCATTGTTCCTTAGCTAATGGTTTTCCGGCAGAGGACAGCGTGTCCCGATGAATAACGGCACTAGCGCCAAGTTTTGTTAGATATTCGACCTTATCAGGACGCCCAGTTGAGGCAATAACTTCGTAACCAAGACGTGCAAGAAAAGCGATAGCAAAACTTCCTACGCCGCCATTTGCCCCAGTCACCAGCACTGGTCCGCTATTAGGTAACACACCATGTTTTTCAAGTGCCATAATGGCCAGCATTGCTGTATAGCCAGCTGTACCGACAGCCATCACATCATAAGTACTTAATTTTTCAGGAAGTGGTAACAGCCAATCGCCAGACACGCAGGCTTTTTGTGCTAATCCTCCCCAATATTTTTCACCTACACCCCAACCGTTTAAAAAAACTTTTTGACCAGGAGTGAATTCAGGATCCGCACTTTTCTCGACCGTACCAGCAAAATCTATACCTGGTACCATCGGAAATTGGCGTACAACAGGTGATGCACCGCAGATCGCCAGCCCATCTTTATAATTCAATGTTGAGTAATCAATAGCAATAGAGACATTGCCTGCTGGCAACTGGGATTCATCCAGTTGCGTTAGAATGCTTTGATATTGATTCTCATTTTTTTTCAATCAGAATTGCATTAAACATAATTTTTCCTATTAACAACTTCAAAT
>CAZTYT010000415.1:0-1674 GCA_964618245.1 uncultured Legionella sp.
TGATTCGGGCAGAACAGGTACTTTGACTTCGATAGACATGGCTATACCTTCTTATTTTATTAAATTATTCCTAAAGCAGCCTGAGCAATGAACTCAAGCCACAATAACTAAAATTATCCCAACAGCGCTTGTTCAACCAATGCAAGCTGCTGTTGTGCATGTAATGCAGGGCTTCCTACTGCTGGTGCAGCTGCAAATTCTCGTCCTGCATAATCCAGTGATTGATCAGGCCGCAAACAATCTTTCATATTATGTTGTGAAGAGAACCATACGCCTTGGTTTTTAGGTTCTTCTTGACACCATATCACTTCCTTCGCATGTGGATATTTATTAATTTCAGCAATCAGTGCTTTTTTAGGGAATGGATACAATTGCTCTATGCGAACAATCGCTATGTGATCCAACTTTTTATCACGACGCATTTGCAATAGGTCATAATAAACCTTTCCACAACATAAAACCACTTTTGTAACTTTTTGTGCATCCAGCGCATCAATTTCAGGGATGACTGTATGAAATTTACCCTTAAATAAATCTTCCAATGGTGATACCGCAAGCTTATGCCGCAATAAGCTCTTTGGAGTCATAACAATTAAAGGCTTACGGAAATTGCGAATTACTTGTCGTCTCAACAAATGAAAGATTTGTGCAGGAGTAGTCGGTGTACAAACCTGGATGTTATGTTGAGCACATAACTGCATATACCGCTCAAGTCGGGCAGATGAATGCTCAGGCCCCTGACCTTCGTAACCATGAGGAAGTAACATAACCAAACCACATAGACGCCCCCACTTCTGCTCCCCAGAACTAATGAATTGATCAATGACTACTTGAGCGCCGTTGGCAAAATCGCCAAATTGTGCTTCCCAAAGCACTAGATAATTGGGCTCTGATGATGCATAACCATACTCAAAAGCTAAAACAGCTTCCTCAGATAATACAGAATCAATAACGGAGAAAGAACGATTTTGGGAGTTAGCAATATGCTCTAATGGAGTAAATGCATCACCTGTTTCGATATCATGCAATACGGCATGGCGATGTGCAAAAGTGCCTCGACCACAATCCTGGCCTGACAAACGTACACCATACCCTTCCTGTAGAAGACTGGCATAGGCCATGGTTTCTGCATAACCCCAATTCATTGGAATTTCGCCTGCAGTCATTTTATCGCGTTCAGCAAGCAATCGTTGTACAACTGGATGTAAATTAAAACCAGCAGGTAAGTCATTCAGTTGCTTGGCTAGTTTTTGCAAGTTGCTTTTGGTAATCGTGGTATCAGCCTTGTCAGTCCATTTGGCATCAATATAAGGAGTCCAGTCCATAGCATATTTACCTTCATAGTCGCCATGCACTAACTCAACTACTGCTTTTCCCTGATCCAAACCATCACGATAAGCATCAACTAAATGATCCACCTCTTTGCCAGTTAACAAGCCTTGCTGAATTAATTGGTCTGCATAAATTTCACGTAATGGACGCATGGATTTAATTTTCTTATACATGGTAGGCTGAGTTACTGCAGGCTCATCAGCTTCATTATGACCATGGCGGCGATAGCACACTAAATCAATGACGACATCACGATTAAATTTCATGCGAAAATCAAAAGCAATTTGGGTAGCAAATACCACTGCCTCAGGATCATCACCATTCACATGAATTACTGGTGCC
>CAZTYT010000416.1:0-1655 GCA_964618245.1 uncultured Legionella sp.
GAGAGTAAAGAGAGCCACGCTGGAAGCTATTAAAGCTACACCCATAATGGTCAATAAACCACCTAATGCCTGTTGACTTAATAAAGCATGTTCAGATGCATAATGAGTCATATTATGTAACTGTTGAAGTGTTTTTTGATCGGTGGGGTTATGATAAAGTTTAGTAAGATTTTCGGCCAAAGTAATATAGAAATGATAGTCAACTGCTATATTCTTTTTAACTTTATCTCTAATTTCTTGATCGATAGTAACCGCTGCCTTGACAATTTTTGTGTGTAGAGCAGTATCTTGTTTTAACTTCAGTAAATTAGACATAAGCTGATGCAAGTATGTCATTTCTTTATTTAATAAGTCTTGTTTAGATACAGAAAAAATGGATGGGTATGCATTTTTAATTGCCTCATACCAGGCAATTGCAGAAAACCCCTCATAACAGGCAGCCTCTGGATTAATATGAGTACTATTAATAAGCTGTGCCAAACAATCACGGAACTTGGCACTTAGTCCCAATTTTTGCAACTCTTGGTGTTTGTCCCATAAAAGACCACAGATTCTTAAATAACAACGTTGCTGTTCTACTTTATCATAAGCATTAAATAGCAACTTATCCAATTCATAACGTAAAAGAATTAATCCAGTGCGCGTTTGTGGAGGAAGATTTACAAAATAAGTCATTTCATAATCGTTAAGCTTTTTGTCAATTTCCGCTCTCAGTTGGCCAACTAAAATATCAGGTTGATTCTCCCATAGATACAAGAAACGCTGCGCCTCATCTATTTGTTTATCCAGGATTTCATTTTGTTTTTCCAGTTTTTCGATACGAATTTTCACACTTTTCAAAGATTCGATCAGGCTTAAAACACGAGCAGTGAGGATTTGATGTTCCTGATTAAAATCCACAGGCAACATGGAATTCTTTTTTAAAATCAATTCTTTTGATTCTACAAACAGTTTTTTTAAGTCATTAGCATACTGAGTTTTATTATTCTTACAATTCTCAAGCACCTCAAGATTTGATTTTCTTTCATCCTGCCATTGATATAAGTTAGCATTATTATAAAAAACAATGTTGATACCAGACATATTTTACCTATAAGATGATTTGACTGTTGGCAATAATACATTATGGTAATAATTAGATCAATAAACTTCCTTCTTATTAGCAGTTGTTTAATTTCTGATTATCGATAAAATAACAAAATTCATTACCATCTGGCATTAAGGATAGTTTGATGACAGTAGCCACCAAAGCCTTAAGAACCTATTTTTTTCCTCTGCTTTTAATCTGTTCCATTTTGCTTGGAGGATTAACAGGTTATTATTTCAGTTCATTGACTACTTACTTAAAGCCTTTGGGAGAAATTTTTCTTAACTTAATTTTTACCGCCATTGTGCCTTTAATTTTTTTTAGTGTGGCCTCTGCCATTGCACGCTTAGGCTCTGCAGGAAAATTAGGTAAAGTTATTTTTTACATGAGTCTGGTTTTTCTTTTTACCAGTTTGGTCGCAGGGATTTACGCTCTTTTTATTGTGACTTTATTTCCTCCAGCTCAAGGAATCCATTTATCATTGACTTCACCTCCACCACTTACAGTAACCTCTTTTAGCAATCAAATAGCAGAAATTTTTACAGTAAACAACTTCAGCCTATTACTT
>CAZTYT010000417.1:0-1645 GCA_964618245.1 uncultured Legionella sp.
GTGCAATGGCTTATCTGGCTGAAGAAGATAACCCTTTTCCAAAAGGCTCTCCCGAAGCAGAACAATGGCTAGAAGGATGGTGGGATGGATTATCTGGTGAAGAGCCATTGTTTGATCTTAGTGCAATCGAAAAAGATGATATTCTTCTTGAGAAAGAAATTGCTGCTAATGATCAACAATATTGCCAAAAACATAGTTTTTTATCGTTAGTACTTGAAATTAGTGGAGCTCTTGCTGCATCAGCAATTGTTGGTTATCAATTATTTGAGTTAGTAGCCTAATGCTAGCCCAATCGTTTATGATGAATGCATTATCCACCAAAATTGATTAATAACCTTGAGTGACGCGAAAGCTTACTCAAGGTCTCATTAAGCTTTATACTTCATTACAAGAATACTTTTCATGCCGTGCCTAATACTTTGTGGGTAAGCTTTTTATTGAGCTAATATTTAATTTTTAAAAAACTTCAACACCATAGAGCGCATTCTGGCAATTTCAGATGGGTTAAATTCTTTATAAAGATCGCTGCCTATATTAAGGCTGACGCTCACGTTATCACCTATTCCTTTTAATAAATCGACGCCGGAAAGCTTCAATAAATTAATTTCATGAGCAATATCTTTTGCCCAAGTATCCAAATAGTGTACTTCAGTGAACACCGGGAGAAA
Source organism: uncultured Legionella sp. (assembly GCA_964618245.1). Taxonomy (GTDB): domain Bacteria; phylum Pseudomonadota; class Gammaproteobacteria; order Legionellales; family Legionellaceae; genus Legionella. The sequence goes on from CAZTYT010000417.1 coordinate 669, forward strand.
AAACGTATTATTCTCTTCGAGAAATAGTACTCGCGGCTCCTCATCTTCATTAGCTCGCTCTACTGGGATGATAAAATTGGCTTTGATAAATTCCAGATAAGCTTTATTCGCTTCTTTGGTATTTCCAGCAGAATTAAGTGCTTCTTTTATTGCAAGATCAAGTGCGTTCATGTTAAGAATAAACTTGGGTGAAAAACCAGTGATTATAACTGAGTCTTAGCCTGATTGAAATGACATCTGCTCTGTTGTTGAAATAAATGACAACAACAGTATAATGAGATTGGGTTTTGCTGATTTATTGGTCATTTTTAAAATAAAAATGGCAGTATAAGCGTTTTGTTTTTTTAAAGGTATTCCCTAGCAATCGTCCTTTGACTGAGCTTATAAAACAAAGCAAATAAGGGTTTATTCAGTAGAGATTTGAAAATGAAGGACAAAGTAGAAATATACAGTAGCAAGAATTACTTGGGTTTTGCTTGGTTGGTCTGGGGTTTGGCTGCGGCATTTTATTTCTCAGATTACATGGCACGAGTTGCTCCGGGTGTAATGCACCGTGACTTGCAAATTGATTTTGGTATTAATGAAGCTGGATTTGGAATTCTAACGGCTTCCTTTTATATACCTTATATTTTAATGCAAATTCCTGTTGGCCTCACCGTGGATCGACTCAGCATCCGTAGATTATTAACAGTGATGTCATTAGTAACCGCTTTTGGTTGTTGTGTATTTGGTATGGCAAATGGCTTATTGATTGGTTCAATTGGCCGTATGTTAATCGGTTTTAGCGCAGCTTTTGCTTTTGTTTGCTCACTGCGATTAGCAACTTCCTGGTTTCCTCCAACCATGCTTGGTTTATTAGCTGGACTTACTCAGGCATTAGGAATGCTCGGTGCAGCCGCAGGAGAGGCACCTGTTTCTTTTTTGGTGAGTACAGTGGGTTGGCGTCATAGTATGCTAATTATTGCTGCTTTATTTGT
>CAZTYT010000418.1:0-1631 GCA_964618245.1 uncultured Legionella sp.
TACAAGGCGATGTGGCTATGCGTGTGCAAGGAAAATTTCCGGTACGCAGAAAAAAAGAAGGAAAGTTTGTGCTTGATGGAACCTTAACTACCAACGGATGGCAGGCCTTTATACCAAACGATCATAATGTAATGGAGAAAAATCCTTTACGCGGTTTTGTTAGCAGTGCCAATCAATATCCTGCCGATTCTACCTACCCGTATTACATTCATGCAAGTAGTTATGAGGCATATCGCAACCGAAGAATCAATGATGTATTAGGCAAAAATCCCAAGATTTCTGTTCAGGATGTAATGAAACTGCACAGCGATAATTTTAATTTGAAAGCTGCTGAAAGCCTTCCTTATTTTTTACAAAGTGTTGAAAGTATTTCTGCCTTACATAATGATGAAAGAAAAGCTATAGAAATATTACGTGCATGGAATTATTTTAATGATGTGGATTCGGAAGGAGCGAGTTATTACGAAGCCTGGTGGGATGCTCTCGTTCCTCTAATTTGGGATGAACTCACTAAAGAAAATACATCCCTCTCCTATCCAACAGCCTACCATACAATTTTTCTGTTAAAGAATTATCCTGATTTAAGTTGGTTTGATAATCAGACAACACCAGAAAAAGAAAATGCTCAAGCAATAGTGTTGCAGGCATTCAGAGAAAGTGTAAAGCAAATTGCCAAATGGAAAGAAGATAAAAAACAAAGCAAAGTGAGTTGGGCAGATTACAAAGGCAGTTATATCGGTCATTTACTGCGCATTCAAGCTTTGAATATTCCTGTAAGGCATGGTGGCAACCACGATATCGTAAATGCACATTCGCGTACGCATGGCCCAAGCTGGCGTATGGTTACAAGTCTGGAAAAAAATAAAATAAAAACCTGGGCCACCTATCCCGGTGGGCAGTCGGGTAATCCTGGTAGTCCACATTACGAGTCTTTGTTAACCAGATGGACAAAAGGACAGTATTTCGAATTGGATTTTAAAAATGAAGTACCAAGAGATCCAAATACACCATGCCTAACTTTAATTCCTAAACAACCATGAGAGTACTACAGCAAATTCTATTGATCTTTTCACTTGCCTTACTTCTAGAACTCTTTTTACCGTGGTGGAGCATTGCCCTTGCCGGATTTTGTGGGGGTGTATTTTTACATTCAGGTAAAAATTTTCTGTCGGGATTTATTGCGATAAGCGCACTATGGTTAGGCTATATACTTTGGATAGATAGCGAAAGCCTCGCTCCTTTAGCGAATAGAGTAGCGGCTATTTTCAATGTGAATAAAACCATACTGATTTCAGTAACAACACTAATTGGTGGTTTGGGTGGTGGCTTAGCCGCCTTAACCGGATCTTATTTACGACAACCGAAAAAAAAGAATTTATATTATTAAATACTTCAATGTTTAGGATTGAAGGTTGGGAAATCGGACTGTTCCGTTATATTTGCAACTCTTTTTTCGGGGATGCCGAAAAAACAAACACGGAGAGGTGGGTGAGAGGCTTAAACCAACAGTTTGCTAAACTGTCGTACGGGTTAAACCGTACCGGGGGTTCGAATCCCCCCCTCTCCGCTTGTATGGGGTCCGATAGCTCAACTGGATAGAGCAGCTGCCTTCTAAGCAGCAGGTTCGGGGT
>CAZTYT010000419.1:0-1630 GCA_964618245.1 uncultured Legionella sp.
GAAAAAGAAATTATTGTTGTAAACGACTGTTCAAAAGACAATACTGAAGCTAGGGTTTTAGAATTTAAAAATCAAAATCCTGCCGTATCTATCAGTTATTACAAACATGAGGTGAACCAAGGAAAAGGGGCCGCTTTGCATACAGGAATACGCCAAGCAAAGGGGGATTATATTATCGTACAAGATGCTGATTTAGAATATGATCCTCAAGAATTTAACATCCTGCTTCAGCCCATTGTCGATGGCTATGCTGATGTGGTTTTTGGATCTCGTTTTATGGGGGGCAAAGCACACCGCATTTTGTTTTTTTGGCACTCTATCGGAAACAAAATCTTGACATTCTTGAGCAACATGTTTAGCAATCTCAACCTTACCGACATGGAGACTTGCTATAAATTGTTTAGGGCTGACATGATTAAAGGTCTGGATTTGAAAGAAAAACGTTTTGGGTTTGAGCCCGAGGTTACTACCAAAATTGCTCGGATTCCTAATATCAGAATATACGAAGTAGGCGTTTCTTATTACGGACGTACCTATGCCGAAGGCAAAAAAATTAATTGGAAAGATGGCTTCCGAGCTATCTATTGTATTTTACGGTATGGGTTGTTTAGTTAATCAATTAGTATAGCATGTGGAATGATTTAAAATACTATCGCCAAGCACTTGGAGTAAATATGGTTTGGAACTCATATCCAATCATTTTTATTTTAAGAGACGGCTTTGGAGTAGGTCCTAGTGGTAGTACGTTTACAATATTCTATTGGGCATTGGGCATATTAATGCTAATGCCTATTAATATTTTTCGTACTATCTACTTACCCAACAAGATTTTATTCGTTTGTTGGTTTTCCTTTATTGCATTAGGATGGATATATTGGCATTATTACCCGAGTGCTAGCGGAGACCCTGAGAGATTGCGAGAAACTCTTACTTACATTATCCCTTTAGTATTCTTATTTGCCCTAATGTACTATCCCAACGACAAAGTGCATTTTATACTAATAGTCATGGTTTTTTATTCATTAATTGCTAGTATAGGATTACTTTACAGCTTAACACGAGACCCTCACTGGACTTTTGGTGAAAGAGCTGCTATTAAATTTGCTGCCAATACTCAAAATAGCAACCCCCATGCCTATGCAAACAATGCCCTTTGCGGGATTTTAGCCGCTTTAATTGTATCTGCTAGAGTCAACAATATATTTGCAAAGATTGGTTATTATATTATTGCCATTTTTTCTCTTGCCGTACTTATTCTTGCACGTACAAACATTAGCTTAATAGGTCTTGGCGTAATGACCTTTATTTATCTTTTTCTTCATGGTCGGCAATTGATAGTATCTACTTTTAAACCTCGTGTACTTGCTATTTTGGCCATGACATATGGGGTTATTATTATAGTTATTAGTCAATTTAGATTTGCATCCTTTGCTATTTCCGTTTACCTTGATGCGTTTCTTACTAGATTTGGTAAAGTTTTATATACAGTAACTGGAGTTGAAGTAGATCAAAAGTCAGCTGAAATTGATCACTCTTCTGTATATAGAATATATAACTTTAAGTATGTTTTTGATATTTTTCTTACGGAAGGTTCATTTGGGCAAATTTTATTTGGGGAAGGATATAAAGC
>CAZTYT010000420.1:0-1622 GCA_964618245.1 uncultured Legionella sp.
CACACAGATGCTGTGGATCAATTCATAGAACTTGGATTTCCAAAATTATCTTTGGATCCTGGAAAAGCTCCATTCTACGATTATTTGAGTGAGATTAAGATCAGTGAATTTAGACACGATAATATTGCTGAATTGAAATCATTAATGGAAAAATTAAAAATTGGTACGCGTTAAATATTATTTATTATAATTAATAAAAATTGAATAAATAATATTATTTGTTATAAAATATGTTGGTGACAATTATTAAATATACAAAATGAATCCACGTCAAATTTCAGCACCAATTGATCTGTTTTCCAAAAAAGAATTTATAAATTTGGAAGGAAAAAAAATTTATGTATATGAATATGAGTCACCCACCGAATGTTATCCTCCACGTATTCATTTTTATATCCAATACGATGAACAACAACCCATAAATTGTGATTTTTTTGAAATTGCACCAAAATTAAGAGAATTTGATGTACCTGAAAATGAAATTTTAGATAGATACAAGAATAAAAATATTTTGGTGAGAGGAATTCGCGATGTTAATAATTATTAACCAAATTATTAATTATTTGATCAAATAATTAATAGTTATCTTTTTTGTAAATATTCAGTCAAGGTCATTGTAATTACAAAATGTGGACACACTCTAGCAAGATTTAGTGTATAACCTCGATAGTATGTTCGTAAATTAAAATCATAAATTAAAGATGAACCATATATGTGTCTAGTTTTGAAATAATCGATTGGATGAATAATTGTTGTTGACACGACAGATGAAAACAATGAAGCATAAATTGGATTATCAAATGATTGTTTTCCATAATCATATAGTGGAAAAAATAATGCGGAGCCAACTAAAACTTTACTAAAAGTTTTACTATAACCTCTGTACAATACACTTAATCCTTTATCTTTGACGATCATCAAGGGAGAATCGCCCATTTGACGATTTATTTTTAAAAAATCCACCGGGTGTGTCATCAAAGATGACAATACACCACTAATGATTCCATTAAAAAACTTATTTGAAAATTTATATTCAGATGCTTCTAAATTTCTGTATAAAAAATATTTTGAACTCGTTGATAACATTTGAGATAAGGTAGCTGAGACAGATGCTGAATAAAAAATCTTGATGCCACCTTTTTTGTACATATCTTTAATTGTAGTGCGTACTTGCTGTTGATTCGTATTTTGATGATTGGTTTTGATTGTACAAATCGGCAATGTTATTAATTCTGCAATTCCAGTTGCAATAGCAGAATTTACCAAAATCCAATAATCGATCATTGATAACACTAGAAATAGAAATAATTATTATAAATCATGATAATAATTCAATTTTTCTTCGTCAAATATTAAATTCTAAATAAAAAAATGAAATCTTAACATCTATCATAGAATACAATTCCAAATGATATAATATAATCACAATAAATATAATCAAAATAAATAGGTTATAATGTCAAACCCAAAATATCAAACATCAATTTTCATTTTTAGAAGAGATCTTCGTTTAACTGATAATACAGGTTTGATTCATTCACTCGCTGAATCACGTGAAGTAATACCACTCTTTATTTTAACTCCGGAACAAATTTCAGAAAAAAATAAATACAAATCGTCGA
>CAZTYT010000421.1:0-1619 GCA_964618245.1 uncultured Legionella sp.
GCGCAACACAGTATGCTAAAAATTGTTGCTAAGGAAATCAAAAGTAGGGATGGTTTTTTTTGATTTCGCGCCATGAATAACATCCTATTTTTATTATATTATTTGAAATTATAGACACATAAACACTAATAGCTCAAATAACACTTATCACTAAAGCGTATCTTAATTATTAATAAAATCAGGTGCTTTTAAGCAGCTTCAACGATTGCTAAACTCTCTCAATAAATGTCACAGCTTACTGCTATTCTATTTGTGAGTCTGGGGGTAGAGTATCAGTGGATCGCTTATCAAACAGCCAAGAGGTAATAATGGAATTTAAAGACAAAAAAGTGATTGTTACAGGAGCTAACCGTAGCATTGGCCAAAAAATTGCCCAGAACTTTGCAGAGCAAGGCGCTGATGTAGTGATTAGTTATCGCAGCGACGCCAAAGGGGCTCAAGAAACAATCAAAACGATAAAAGATACTGGTCAGGCAGCGGAAGCTTTTCATGCAGATTTTACCCAAATGGAAGAAGTCGCCCTGTTTGCAAAGAAAGCCATTGATTATTTAGGTCATGTGGATATTTTAATTAACAATGCCGGGATGCTCTGCCGCGAAACTTTGTTCGAATTAAGCCCTGAAAAAATGCAGCAAGTTTTTCAAGTGAACACGATATCACCTCTTTATTTAACCCAACTTTGTTCTCAAAATATGATAGACAATAAAATAGCAGGCTCCATTATCAATATTTCCTCCATTAGCGGTAATATCACCATGCCCAAAGGGATTGGTTATGGAGCCTCGAAAGCTGCATTGAATAAATGGACAAAACATGCAGCCCTTAATTTGGCAGCTTATGAAATCCGGATTAATGTGGTCGCACCAGGCGTTATTGAGGCGGGCATGAACGAGGACACTGCTGAAAATAATCCTGAGCTCTGGGAGTATTATCTAAGCAGTATCCCATTAAACAGACCAGGAAAACCCGCCGACATCGCAAATTTTGTTTTATTTCTCGCTTCAAACAAAGCGCAGTGGATTACAGGAAAAATATTTGAAGTGGATGGAGGCCATGCTATTTGATGACGCTTTCAGCTGCAAAAACTCATGGGGGATTTATTCATTGTGTTAATTTGATACAATGCACTTATTTAAATAAAGACATACTTATGGATACCTCTGAAATCAAAGCTGCTTCTGCTGCTACTCAAGAGTTAAGGGCTCTGTTTGAGATTGATAAAAACAACAGGCAAGCCAGTTGGCATAATCGTCTCATCACCTGCCTGCCTCACGCTATTTTTACAAGCGGCGCACCAGAAATCATTTTTAATTCCTCAGGCTTCACCTACTATAATCTGGAGCTTACTAGGCCTAATCATGACAGTACTAAAATAAGCTATACCATTCCTGCGCTCATCGATACCTTTTTAATTAATGAAGGTGTTGGCATAGCTATTGAAGCCCATAATCCCAAACAAGCAATTGATCTTAGTTATGGCGACATCCTGGGTTTTTATCTTTATCGAACCTTTGCCGAACCAGAAGATTATCCGTTCAAAACAGAAAAACCCCATGCCGATATGATTCAGGAAGGGACTGATATTCTCATCAGCGATGTGCCAGCTCAAATCCTGCCTC
>CAZTYT010000422.1:0-1608 GCA_964618245.1 uncultured Legionella sp.
TCGATAGGAGCTCACTGTTAAGTGGGGATTTCATGTTGATAACTTTTTATATATGAAACAATGTTCCATTGGTGGAACTACGTATTTTTGACTTGCGGAACAAGTTTCCTTTAATGATACGAAGATAGGGGGTTTTGATATTTTAAAATTAAATTAATAAAAATTTTATAAACAAATAGTAAACAAAAAATGGTAAAAACAATTAAAAAAGTAAATGAGTTAAGCCTTTATATGAAAGATATTAAGGCTACTGATTTTAGTATGGTAAAACTAAAATTACAGGACAAGGAAGAGGGGCAAGGTTGGACTGAAGATCTGTGCAATGAAGCAGAAATTGAGTACATGAAATTCTTGGCTCTTAAAAGGACATATCCTGAAAAGGAAATCGTACCAAACAGGGTGGTTGATATTTTCTGGCATCAGCATATTCTTGATACTATGAAATATGCTGAAGATTGCGAAAACCTGTTTGGGTATTTTGTTCATCATTTCCCAACTTAGTAAACGCTTTTGAGGAAACAAAGGAACTCTATGGCAAACATTTTGGAACAAGCTATGTCGGGCAAGCGACACGGTGCAAGGCCCCGAAATGTAGGACACAATGTAAACCAATGAAATGCAGGTAATATAAAGTAATCAAAAATCTAAATAGAATGAACCCAATAATAAAACGATATAATTTAAAACCAGGAGACAGAATTGTAGTGCCTAAGAGCGGTTTAGGAATTGTCCAACATCATGCAATTTACCTTGGTCAGAATGATCGAGGAATCGATTTAATTGCCGAGAATAAAATTGGGCATGGGGTAAGGGTTATTACTGCCGACGATTTCTTTCGTGATGTAATATCAATTACTAGGATTGAAAGGTTTAAGGGAACTGGGCATGAAAGGAAACTTTCTGTACAAAGAGCACTTGCTAAGTTGGGTGTGCCTTACGACCTTATTAATTATAACTGCGAAAGTTTCGCAGAAGAAGTGCAAACTGGGACAGTAAAGAGCCGCCAAGCAGAAGTGGCGACTAGCCTTGTGGGTTTTGGCTTAGTGTTTTGGTTGCTAGGTACACTTTTTAACGAGTAAATATTGTTTATGCACGATAAGGAAAAGATAAAAAAGGATATTGGCTACGACCTATTGGCGATATGCCATGTAGAATTATCGTTAGTATATTTAGAAAATTGTTCACCGGAAAAGTCAATAGCATAGATGAAACATGAAATAAAATATTACCCAGTTGGTAACGGAGATCAAACCTTAATAAAACTTAAGGATGCAACAACCATTATAATTGATTGCAACATCAGGCAGTCTGAGGAAGACAGTTCAGGAGCTGTCATATATGATGTCAAAGCTGATTTGATAGAATCATTGCAAACAAGAAACGGAAATTTATATGTAGATATATTTATCCTCACTCATGGTGACCAAGACCATTGTCGTGGATTTAAGAATAACTTTTATCAAGGAGACCCGAGAATGTATTCAAATGAAAATAAAGAAAATAAAGAAATAATTATTGAAGAAATGTGGTTTTCTCCTATGATTGCTGAAAAGCACACAAATGATGATGAGGATGCTTATCAGAGTGAGGCTGAAAGACGTATAGCGT
>CAZTYT010000423.1:0-1606 GCA_964618245.1 uncultured Legionella sp.
GTCATTAATTCAACATGAGGAAGTTGAGCAGCACGTAACGCCATCTCTTTACAGCCACCGCCTGCAGGGATGACGCCAACGCCCACTTCAACTAAACCAGGATAGGACTCAAAAGCTGCAACAACTGCACCACAATGCATCATTAACTCACAACCACCACCTAATGCCCTACCTCGTAAAGCCGCCACCGTAGGAATCGCACTATATTTCAAGCGTAGTGCTACTCGCTGAAATTGTGCAATCATTTCTTCCAGTGCATGAAATTGATTTTCCTGTATTAATTTCAATACACCACGTAAATCGGCTCCTGAACTAAAATTCGATGCGTCTTGTTGATAAATAATTACGCCTGCACATTGTTTTTCTGCAGCAGCTAATGCTTCCTCCATCCCATCAAGAACTGCTTGACCAATAGTATTCGCTTTGCTTTTAAAACTTAATACAGCGACATCGTCTTGCAGATGATATAAGCGTACCCCATCATTTTCATAAATCATCGAAGTTTTATGGGCTGGTTCCTTAATAACTCGATCTGGAAAAAATTGGCGTTTATAGACAGGGAGTTGGCTACGTTGTTGATATTTATTTTGCGCTGGTGCATAAGCCCCTTCTTCTGTGTAAAAAGCCTGAAGATTATTTATCCATCCCGGCAATGCTACTGAGCTTAGTGTTTTGTTCTCTTTAATGGCGTGTTGAATGAAATCTACCATGTTAGTTAAACCTGCCAATTGCCAGGTTTCAAAAGGACCTTGCATCCAGCCAAAGCCCCAACGAATAGCTAAATCAGCATCACGAACATTATCCGCTATGCGTTCAAGATGATAAGCACAATAGTGGAATAAATCTCTAAAGCAGGCTGCTAAAAATTGCGCTTGTTTGTTGCTGGAAGTCATTAAACTTTGCATGCGCGCAACGGGATCAGGATTACTCATGATGGTTTTTACTTCATCACTTACTTCTGGTTTTGCCAGGCGATAAGAAGCTGTATTGACATCATATACTTCAATATTTTTACCATTCTTTTTATAAATCCCTTGCCCTGTTTTTTGTCCCAGGTGCCCTTCTTTAATTAAATTAGTAAGCCATTGAGGTAAATTAAAACTGGCATGCCAGGGGTCGTCTTGTAACTGTTGCTGCATGGTATGAACAACATGCGCCATAGTATCTAATCCAACTACATCCATGGTACGAAAAGTTGCAGACTTTGGTCGACCGACTAAAGGACCAGTGAGTGCATCGACTTCATCCATTCCTATATTCATAGCTGCAGCATGGTGTAATGTGGTTAGCAATGAAAATACACCTAGACGATTAGCAATAAAGTTAGGGGTATCTTTTGCCCTGACCACCCCTTTTCCTAAATAGCTGGTTAACCAGGTTTCCAAATGATCGACCAGTTTTTTATCAGTTGTTTTTGCCGGAATCAATTCCGCGAGATGCATGTACCGAGGCGGGTTAAAAAAATGTACGCCGCAAAAATTCTTTCTATGTACTTCAGGCAATACAGAACATAAGGCGTTAATACTTAATCCTGAAGTATTGCTCACTAAAATAGCATGTTCAGCAATATAAGGGGAAATACGCTTGTATAGATCTTCCTTCCAAT
>CAZTYT010000424.1:0-1170 GCA_964618245.1 uncultured Legionella sp.
ATAATCACTCGTCTATAAGATAACAAAATTTATTCATCATACTATAGAGTAGTATAGATCCTCAAAATAAATTATGAATCAAATAAAAACAAAAAATACACAACAGATATCACACTCTTAAAGCACTATTTTTTATTGACTCCCCTTGAAATATAGGAATGTTGTCTATACATATGCTAGACTAAATATAAAACAACAGGAGTTCGACCACGATGAATCGAAATGATGTCACTTTAATTACCCAACGCAGAGAGTCTGTTCTTTCCAGCAATAAAGTACTCAGAAATACCTATCTTTTGCTGGGTTTAACTTTTTTATTTAGCGCTTTATCTGCTTACTTTTCACTGGCAAGCGGCGCGCGCCCTATGAATCCCTTTTTAATGCTGGTTGGGGTATATGGTTTAATGTTTTTGACCCAAGCATTACAAAACAGTGTTTGGGGCTTAGTGAGTGTTTTTGCGTTCACTGGTTTCCTGGGCTATACGCTAGGGCCTATTCTTAACTTTTACATCCATAACTTTACCAATGGACCACAACTGGTTGCTACAGCCTTAGGTGGTACAGGCATAATTTTCTTTGCTCTTTCAGGTTATGCACTAACAACTAAGAAAGACTTCAGTTTTCTGGGCGGGTTCCTTTTTGTTGCGATGATGGTAGTTTTACTAGCGATGATTGCCGGAATTTTTATTCAACTTCCTGCTTTACAGTTAGCTATTTCAGCTGCTTTCATCCTGATTTCTTCAGGACTAATCTTGCTCCAGACTAGTGCCATAATTCATGAGGGAGAAACCAATTATATTTCAGCAACCGTAGGCTTGTTTGTCTCAATTTATAACTTATTTGTAAGCCTGCTGAATATATTAGGCGCGTTTTCTAACCGCGACTAATCTTCTCTTTCCTCTACCTGATCCCGGCTTAGTCCGGGATTTTTTTTCATACTCAAAAATGAGTCTAGGCTCAAGGTTGTTTGATTTACATATCACGGAAAAATATGTTAAAATTAAACCAATATATTCTATTAATAAACAATATATGCCTTTGTTTTATGACAATTTAAATCTTATTGAAAAATCCTTAGCCGAAACTTTAATCATTCAAGAATTAGGTCAAGGAATAATTACTGTCAATGGGCATAGAATTGATACCAACCAACAAGTGGAAATGCTTACC
>CAZTYT010000424.1:1228-1600 GCA_964618245.1 uncultured Legionella sp.
ATTTATTTACAAAAATGGGGTTATTACCCTCTGGCACATCCTCTATTCCTATTATCCGTGACATTCCTTTACGTACCCATACCGTTTCGCCAAATGCTAAAGCGCAATTTGAACTTTTTACGGGTTTTTTGCAAGACAATGTATTAGCAAATCAATGGAGTATGCTTTTCCCCAAGGAATATCATGCGTTTCGTGAAACAATAGCACATTGCTATTCGCAAAAACCAACAAACCACAAGAAAATTACAGTTGATTCTGATGGAAACCCACTCTCATCAGGTGGATACGAAGTTGGATGTTATACCGTTAACGGTTTAGAGCTATGGCTTAGGATGCCAACCAGTACGAATGAAAATGATATTAATGCTGCTA
>CAZTYT010000425.1:0-1599 GCA_964618245.1 uncultured Legionella sp.
TTTTTAAATAATTCAAATGAGGATTAATCCAGTCTCGTGAAGGTTTAATTTGTTTTCCAGCTAAAACTTCGACACGATCACCTGTTTTTAATTGATAGGTTAACGGGACAATATGGCCATTAATTCGTGCTCCTCGGCATCGATGCCCCAAATCGCTATGAACATGATAAGCAAAATCCAGGGGAGTAACGCCATGAGGTAAGTCCAAAACATCCCCATCAGGGGTAAACACATAAACCCTGTCTTCCAGAAATTCCGTAGTAGTACTTTCAGGAACACCTTTATTGCTTGCCATTTCTTTATGCCAAGCTAAAACGTCACGTAGCCATTCAATTTTTCGTTCATGACTTTCTTTGTGAGAGATACCACCTTCTTTATACTTCCAATGTGCTGCCACACCCATCTCAGCCAATTCATGCATATGGAAGGTACGAATCTGTACCTCAAATGCTCGCCCCTCAGATCCTTCTACTGCTGTATGTAAAGATTGATAACCATTCGCTTTGGGGTTAGTAATATAATCATCAAACTCAGCCGGAATCTGCTTCCATAAAGTATGCACCATCCCTAGGACTTCATAGCATTCAGGTTCAGTGCCAACTAATACTCTAACTGCAGTCGCATCATAGATTTCATTCAAGGAAACATTTTTGCGTTGCATTTTTTTATAAATACTATGAATATGCTTGGAGCGACCATAAACAGCAAAGTGCGTAATGCCACTAGCTTTAATCTGCTCATTTAATAGTTCAACAATTGCATTAACAAAATTATCACGCTCCAAACGCTTGGCTTTCAAACCTTTAGCAATTGCTTTATATTCTTCAGGATGCAAATGGCGGAAAGCCAAATCCTCCATCTCCCACTTAATAGCCCCTATCCCTAGTCGATTAGCTAAAGGGGCATATATCTCCATTGCTTCCGTTGCAAGTTGAATACGCAATGCTTCTGGCAAATGAGTAGTCGCTCTTAGAACACTCAAACGCTCAGCCAATTTAATTAAAACAACTCTGACATCATCTACCATAGCTAAAAGCATTTTGCGGATGTTATCGATTTGTTGTTTATTTTGCGGATATTTATTTAGAGCCTGGAATTGATGCATAGCACTCATGCGTTCAATCCCTTTTACCAATTTTGCAATATTGGGGCCTAATTGCTCTTCAACGTCATCAAGAGATAAATCAGCATAATGAACATTTTCAAAAAATAATAGCTGCAGCCAATGTCTCTGGATCAACCTCCAAATCAGCAAGTAAATCAGCCATAGCCAAACCTTGTTGTAAACAAGATTGTCCTGTTTCGGTGGCATGTTCTTGCCCTGCCAGTTGACTCAAAGTGCAAGCACTACGGATGAGATCAAGATGTTCCAAGTAGCCTTTTGAACCTAATTGATGTAACCACAAAGTCACATCAATACTGCCATCGGCGGCTAAGGGGATTGTATCTTTGACTCTAACCATACGCTTTATCCTTTTTCAAACAATGCAATTGACTCCACATGAGCAGTATGCGGAAACATATCCATCACGCCAGCTTTAATTAAAACATAACTTTTTTGATTAACTAAAATATCCGTGTCTCTTGCCAAGGTTACGG
>CAZTYT010000426.1:0-1594 GCA_964618245.1 uncultured Legionella sp.
GCGTGATTCCTGGTACGGGTACGACAACCACTCAACCAGAAGCACCTTGGCACCTATAAAATATGGAACAATAGTAAGAATTAAAAATTAGACTGCATGGTGAGGTGTGTTATGGGGTCACGAACAAAATTAACCAGTATGCTTTTTGGGCTGATGCTGTCAGGACTAGTCGTTGCGCCTCCTGTGTTTGCCGCAGACTGTAGTACCTGCGATATGATTACAGCAGTGCAAGACATGCAGAATACTATGACGACAAAAATGGATCTTAAAAACTCTGAGATGGTGCAGTCTATTATTAACTACTTAGCACAAGCAGAACAGAATAGGTATAACTTGCTGGTGGCCTGGCATGTTGAGCCTGCACCTGGAACGAGCATTGCTATGCAGGCAGGTAAGAACTTAGGCGTCTTCGCCTATGGCGGTCTTGTTATCGAAAAAGTAGGCGATAAATTGGTCAGTAGTTTGGGTGTAACCTCATCAGATGGCACGCCTCAGAAAAATGCTGAATCCGTTATTTATGAACAGCTCAAAGCGTATTATGAAACAGCATCAACCGATCCAGGTAATACAACCAAGCAAAGAGATCAGTTGAGTGTCATTAACTTTGCGAATTTGTATCAAAACTCCAACATCTCTATTGATGATCCTAATGTGAATACATTAATAAAATTGATTACCGATCCATTTCCCACCAAAGTTGCTGTACCTAAAGATGGCGACTCATCAGGAAAAGAAGCCATTGCAACAGCTGCTATAGAAAAAGCAATCGTGTCAGTGTCTTTAAATACTTTTCTTGATATGGTAGCAAAACGTAATCCGAATACCACGACAAATAACAAATCTATGTTACAAATTATGGAAGATGAAAGTTCATGGAGAATCAAAGACGCTAATTGGTTTAGCGAATTGTCTAAAAGTTCTCAAGAATCTGTCTTAAGAGAAATGGCTCAAATGATGGCTTTTAATATGTGGATGAATTACCAACAATATCGTCAAAATGAGCAAATAGCGGCCATGATGGCAGCATCGGTTGCAGCTCAAGCAAGATTAGCTAGCACAATGGCTACTATGAATAAGATGTTAATAGGCACTCAAGCTGCCGTACTAGCTGCTACGGCTGAAGCTAAAGCTCAAAAAATTGAATTAGAAAAGCAATTAGAAGAAAACCCACCTCCTAGTAGTCCTTAATCCTTTAAGGTTAATATCTACCCTGGCTTAGTCGCACTAAGTCGGGGTTTTTTGCTGTTTTTGCGTTATAATATTATTCATGATTTTACTATGTTTAGATTAGATCTTCCCTTGGAGTATTTTTTTGCAATTACCTAAGTCGATAAATAGATTCGCTACCTTTCCAGTTGTGGTCACGATTTATGGTTTAATAGGTTATCTGTCTTTTATTGAACCAGAATATCTCAATCAATATGCCTATTGGCCTTTTGCTGTAATATCCATCGTTGCTTTTACGGCTTTGTTATGGATTGGTCCTAAAGTACGTTTTACAAGTCAATCATCAGAACTGTCTCAAAAAAATAGATTATCGTGGTTATTGGTTTTGTGGCTAGGATTATCCATTTTTATTACTATCGGAAATGTT
>CAZTYT010000427.1:0-1594 GCA_964618245.1 uncultured Legionella sp.
TGTTGGTTCCTGGGGGCCATTAATTCTTGGGCATTGTCATCCCTCCGTTATTACTGCTGTTAGTCATGTATTGCATAGTGGAATGAGTTTTGGTGCACCGACTGAGCTTGAAGTTGAGTTGGCAAAGAAAATTACCGATTTAATGCCTGCCATTGAAAAAGTTCGTATGGTTAATTCTGGTACGGAAGCAACTATGACCGCGATTCGATTAGCTCGCGGTTACACTGGAAAAAATAAATTCATTAAATTTAATGGCTGTTATCATGGTCATAGTGATAGTTTATTAGTTAAAGCTGGTTCCGGTCTTCTAACCTTGGGGATTCCTTCTACTCCTGGAATTCCTAAAAGCATTACTGAGCACACTTTGACTGCGGATTTTAATAATCTGGAACAAGTTGCTGCTTTATTTGAAAAATATGCTGGCGACGTTGCCGCAATTATATTGGAACCTGTTGCTGGCAATATGGGATTTGTTTTGCCACAACTGGAGTTTTTGAAAGGCTTGCGAGAGTTATGTAATCAACATGGCGCACTATTAATTTTTGATGAAGTGATGACTGGCTTTCGCGTTGGATTAACTGGTGCACAAGGAATTTTTGGAATTACCCCTGATTTGACTACCCTGGGTAAAGTTATTGGCGGGGGTATGCCGGTAGGCGCTGTAGGGGGAAAAGCAGAGATTATGTCATATTTAGCGCCAGAAGGCCCTGTCTATCAGGCAGGAACCTTGTCAGGAAATCCTCTGGCAATGGCTGCTGGATTAGCTACCTTGACAGAAATTGAAAAACCAGGTTTTTTTGATGCCTTAAGCCAGACAACACAAAAGTTAACCCAGGCACTGGCATCAGTTGCCGAACAATTTAATGTTCCACTTTTTACTGCCTCTTTAGGTGGAATGTTTGGTTTTTGCTTTACTGATAAACAAAGTATTGCGGATTATGCTGACGTAGCTGCATCAGATGAAATGTTATTTAAGAAATTCTTTCATGCAATGTTAGCAAAAGGTGTGTATTTTGCGCCTTCAATGTATGAGGCAGGATTTGTTTCCTGTGCACATGGTGATGAGGAAATAAAAAAGACTAAAGCGGCTGCTGAGGCTGTCCTTAGCGATTTATTGCAGTAGTTGTGTAGGTTGAGCCCGACCCTTTGTTAGTAAATTCAAAATACGCTAAGACATTTTGGGATAAGGCTCGACCCACATGCAAACTCCATTTCTGTACTATAATTTAGAAGCGAATTATAAGTAATGGAGAGCTTAAATGCCCGCTCATGGTTCTAAGAAGCCTATTGAGGATATTGAAGCAATACATCAATATTATATGCAGATTATTAATGCGATACCTGACATAGTGTATTGGGTAGATAAAGAATGTATTTTAAAAGGATGTAATCGTCATTTTAGCAATTTGTTGGGTTTACATACCTTAAAAGATTTTCAGGGTACGCCTTACCAAAAGATGACACAATTTGCGCGGTGGAACAAGGAGAGGGTGGAAGCGCTCAAGCTCGATGACATGAATGCGCTTTTTTCTGGCTCTTCTCTCTACACGGTAGAAGAAAAACCAGTAAAAACTGATACAGGAAAAGTTTTTTA
>CAZTYT010000428.1:0-1590 GCA_964618245.1 uncultured Legionella sp.
ATGTGCGGGCGTTTTGCATTGATTGCCTCTTATGAAAAACTAAAATACCAATTTTTTATTCATTGTCATCATCGTTACAAGGTTTTTCACCCAAGAATATATTAAATAATGGGGCGATAAGGTACATAATAGAATATAATTTTAACCTTTAGTGGTCATAAGGAAAAGATGCAAACAAAAGAGCAGCTGTTCTTTGTTGTCTATCAGAGGGCGAAAAGGAAATCTCAGTTGAGGCTGTAATATTTTCTGTCCCGGTAACTTATTGATTTTAAATGGCGCGCCCGGAAGGATTCGAACCTCCGACCCTTTGGTTCGTAGCCTTCTACTTATGATATAAATTCTTTAATAATCAATACCTTGCGATGCATCAACCTTGTGAAAAACTGCCTAAAACTGTCTGAAAAACTGATGTGCTGTCACAGTTACGACACAATTTGTGTCACAATATACTTCGCAGAATACCATTAATGAAGTTAATCTCATTAATGGTATAACGAGTAACTTAGTGCCTTCCGTTAAACCAGTCCATCATATGATTTATATTAAAATGTATTTATACTGGCTTTTTGGAAAGGGGATTATTCTTGCCATTTGTAGAGCGATCACTTGAAAAGGAAGGCATGCGATAAGGAAGAGATTGAAAAGCAATAACATTCGGATAGCATAATAGGCTATTGGTTCTTAGATAATTATAGCAATGACAACTACTATCTAGTTGAGTAAGGGATGGAAGTTTTTCATATTCCAAAATTTTTTGAGTCATTGCATCAACAATTTTAATGCATTTAAACGGTTCATAAGTCATCCAAACAAAGGTAGTGCGATTTATTTTCATTAGAAAAATCGATTTAAATTTTATTCTTATCATCAGGCACTTATTAATTTCTATTATGTTTTTATATTTTTCCCAGTGACTTAATATTTGTTTTTGTGGTTATATTTTGTTATTCTGCGCACAAAATTGACAGATGGAAGATGGAACAATGATGTCAGCTGTTTTGGAAGCCGCGAAAACTGGCAACTTAGACGAGTTAAAAAAGCTAAAAAGTGTTGGAGCCGATTTTCAAGAAAAAGATGAGTATGGTGCTAATGCATTAGTATGGGCTGCTAATAATGGTCATTTAGACGCGCTTAAATGGCTGTGTAGCGAAGTAAAATGGGTTGATGAGCAGGATTGGTTAGCCAAGTCATCATTATCAGCCGCGAGTTCGGGTCATTTGGAAGTAGTTAAATGGCTCTTATCTCAGCTACAAAAAGCTGAAGCTGATAAAATCCTTCGAGATATCTTAATTCAAACCATTTCTAATGGGCATTTACTTATTGCTGATTATTTAATTCGTAATCACTATCTAGATGCTTTAAAGATAAAAGAAGAACGCATAGCGCTTCTTGAGCTTGCTCAATATAAAAATATACGTTTTTACCTAGAGATTTTAGGTTTTTTATTCCAAGATCCTATTGATAATAAGGGGCTCGTTGCACTCTTAAAAAAAGCATCTATTCAACTGCCTCCCGAAGAGATGTCTGCTATCAATTTAATTTGTTGCTGGCAATTTGTTTTATTGAAAAGTAACACATCACCATCGCCGA
>CAZTYT010000429.1:0-1582 GCA_964618245.1 uncultured Legionella sp.
CAACAAGAACATAATTGCTTTCTTTTTCTCTTTAGAAATTTGATTGGATTGAATCATATTTAGACAATAATCAGTGAATGCGTCAATCCTTTCTTGAGCAGTTTGAATTTGAGTGGTGTTTTCTGCGTATGCATTTTCTAGTTCATTCGCAATTGCCATCGCTGTTTCTTCGCTTGGATCCTCAACCTCATCCAGGTTTTCTTGTGTTTTCACTGCATTAACTTTTGCTAGTAATGATTGTATTTGTTGCTTGGAAATATCCGGATTAATCAAACCTTGTGAGGTAGTCAAAGCCTTTAAACCCTTTTTGTTTTTTTCCTGACTTTCCCAATATTCACGATCGCCCTGGAACGCAATAACAGTCATTAATACCCTTGGATCAATCCCTTTGTGATCAAATAACGAACGATTGGTAATATGAAAAGTCCAGTTATTCTTTAACCTAAAGAAAGAACGGGACATATATGCCATTTCTTTACGAGTGAGCGGATCATAAATATAAAAAGTGGTTCCCCAAAAATTCATGGAAGCAGTAGCCAATTTGGTATAACCATCATTTGCATAAATATCGAAAGTGGGGAAGAAAGCAAATAGTTTTTCGTCCGCAGCACCCAAATACATTTCATTATTATCATAAACATCAAAATGAGCAGTTAATGAGAAAAATTTTGAGCGAGCATATGCGATTTCATTATCATTAGTATCATAAAAATCATACGTGAGTAACAAGCTGAAAAATCGACGATAAAGTGTACCTATTTTTTGGGTTTTGCTTTCAATATCATAACTGGTAGTTAAGCTAAGCCAATGCTCACTAATATAAAGATCGGTTGGTATGCGATTGGGAATTTCTTCTGCCATTACTATGCTAGAGCCTAGACAAAGGCATAATGCCATCCAAATTGCGAACATCTTTTTCATAGGAGACCTCATCCAATTAATAATGAGGTACATTATAAGTAAGAAGCCTTAAGGAAATCTTAAGACTGGTAGCGAGGTGGTTGCGATCTGGATAGAGTTAATTTAAGGCAAAGTTTAGGCTTTTAGGCCTTATCTGACGCACTCTGTAATTATTAATAAACCTTGATGACGTGCTATGTCATCAAGGTTATCGGATAAAATATCAGATTTTAGCTGGCAAACTCTTCACATCAGGGTTTTTGGAATATGCATCTAAAATATCGTTAATTAATTGTTCTATCACGCTTTCTTTCATATCCTCTTCTATCAACCCTACTTTTTCTTTCATACCAGCCAAGCGTGTTTCTATTTCTTTAGCCACCGACCCATTAGGAAATAAGGATGCCAAAAGCCTTCTCGCCTCAGCAGGGCCCAGGTGACGATACAAATGGTTACGGACGGTGGCATCTTCAGCTGTGGTACTGAACGCCCACAACTCCACCGGACCTAATGTTAATGTCAGCAGTTGCACGTTCACACCCGTTTTAGTAGCAAATTGCGCAAGAAAAGTTGCCCCCCCTTGCCTTGGACCATGTACACGAGTACGAAGAGCTGTTTTTGCTGTTTCTGAAAGTCCAAAAATCGAAGTTGTTTTTTCAATAGCTTGCGATGGACCTGCATC
>CAZTYT010000430.1:0-1315 GCA_964618245.1 uncultured Legionella sp.
AACCAGCGCCTAAATTTACTAAAATAGGTCGTTCAATCCGTTACCATATTGATAGCTTAAATGCATTTATCTCTGAGCTTGGCAGCTATGAACATCTTGCTGAGGCCAACAGCCAATTGTTAGAGAGTAGAAAAACGGCAGTTAGCAACCTTTCTACAGAGGGTAAGTATGTATAATAACTTCTTAAAAGAATTAGACCGACATAACATTCCTTCGCCACAAAAAGCTATAGAGGATAGCAAGTTTACGCGCTGGGGCAAAAAGAGCCGCTATTGGGCAATATTTGTAAATGATGGGTATATATTTGGCGATCATGTTATAGGCTTAAGTGCAAATTACTTTCCAAGAAGTGATAACCAGCTTTCGGCAGAGGAACTAATAGAGCGGACACGCAAGATAAAAGAAGCAAAAGAATTTGCAGAAAAAGAAAGGTTTAATAATTAAAGGATTCATATTTTTCTCCATGTGTTGTTTCATGAAGAATCACAATGAGCTATAAAGTACCAAAAGTTAGGGTGACAAAACCGACAGTTTTAAGACTCTAGATTTTTAAATAATTCTATTCTGGTTTCAGCTTCTATTTTTAATACAGGCAAATATTCATAATAGGCATCTTTAACAACTTGATTTGAATAATTCTTTTGAGCACCTATTGTTTCTATTGCTCTGCTAACAGTATACTTTTTACGCGGCATGTCCGGCACAGGCTTACCAACCAGATTTTCAACTGCGCTTGCAAGACGATAGTTTCTTTTGACATTCACTACTTTATTTCCCCTTTTAGAAGTGCCAAAAGCATCTTTAGGTTTCTTACCTTCTGCCAGTTTTGTAAAAACTTCAAAAATGTAATGTTGCACTTCTTTAGGTAACTGTTCATCTTTATCAAAAGACTTTGTTACATACTTGGCAAGTTCCTGCAAAGAGCCATTATAACCATTTTTTATTTCATCAATATATCCTCCGCAGATTGCGAATCTAATATCAGCCATTTTGAACCAGCCTTCCTACCGCCTCTGCTTTGTGCTCCGGCGCTAAATGTGAATAGCGTAAGGTCATAGTAAGGTCGCTATGTCCTAACAGCTCTCTGACAGTGTTTAAATCAACTCCTAGCATTACTAACCTTGATGCAAAGTGATGCCGTAAGTCATGCCAGCGGAAGTTTTTAATCTTTGCTTCTTTTAAAATATTAGTCCAAGCGGCTTTGATGTTATCAAATTTCTTTCCGGCATCATTGGCAAAGACCAGATAGTTACTTTTACTTTCTTTACGCCAGCTTTTCAGAGTTTCCAAAGCTTCTTTATTAAGGCTGATTTGC
>CAZTYT010000430.1:1325-1580 GCA_964618245.1 uncultured Legionella sp.
TGAAAGCCCCACTCGCAGTTATGAACTTATTATCCAGATCTACATTTTCCCATAGCAAGCTAAATAGCTCGCCTTTTCTTAAGCCGGTATTAATTGAAAGAATAATCATAGGCTGTAGGTGATCAGTAAATTTGACTTTCTCTAAGCTTGGCAAGGGTTTGTGATTTCTCTCTTGCAACCATTGATTATGGCTCTTTCGTGCAAGCCGCGCTTTTTCTTCTCGCTTGATAAGCACTTCGCGTAAAGTTTTTTCTT
>CAZTYT010000431.1:0-1575 GCA_964618245.1 uncultured Legionella sp.
TCAATCCTTACTATATCTGATATAAAAGATTGCGTGTTGTATTCCCACATTGGGGCTATTGATTTAGACAGAATATGATTGTGGTGATAATTTAAGGTTGGTGGGTAATATATTGTTTTGCCATGAAAATCGCGCGCGGCAATGACAGAAATTTCATGCTCAAAATCAACAAGCTGTTCTACTATGGCTTCATTACATTTAAGATTCTTCCATGAATTTTCTATTATTTCAATAGCGTTTGAGTTTGTTTCGGTGTCAATTTTTATTTGCCCTTTCCCATCATACCCAAGCATAGTTGTTTTTAAAATACAAGACGTTACACCCCATTCTTCCAGCACATGTTTAATATCCAATGGGCAGGTTGCCTTAGCCCATTTGGTCGTCGGAATATTACAATTATTTAGAAATTCTTTCTCATTCCAGCGATGTTGGGCAACTTCTAATAAGCTTTCATCCGGGTAAACAGCCTTATAGTTTTTCAGAAATTTAATTGTATTGACAGGTATGTTTTCGAACTCATAAGAAATTACATCAACTGAGCTAGCGAACTCGGCTAGAAGATTGTAGTTGTCATAGCTTCCAATATACGTCTTGGCGCTTACCTGTGAAGCGGGAGAATCCTGGTCGGGAGTATATATGTGGGTCTTAATACCAAGTTTAGCTGCGGCCATCGCCGACATTCTGCCCAACTGCCCACCACCTAAAATTCCTAATTTTTTTGCTGGTTGATGTTTCAAATGAGAGGTCATTAAAATATCTTTTTGGAAAACAATATTATGAAGGATAATCAGCGATACTACTAGTTTGGGTCGATCTGAAATTATCAAGCCGTGTAAGGAGAGATTCGTCACCAAGGCTTAAAATGCTTGCTGCTAAAATGGCGGCATTGATAGCTCCGGCTTTCCCTATTGCCAATGTGCCTACAGGAACTCCCCCAGGCATTTGAACAATCGATAGCAAACTATCCATTCCTTTGAGGGAATGCGTCTCCATGGGGACTCCTAAAACTGGCAAAGTGGTCAAGCTTGCGGTCATGCCAGGCAAATGAGCCGCGCCACCTGCTCCTGCAATAATAACTTTAAGTCCACGCGACTTCGCATTTTTTTGCATAATCAAACAATCGCTCCGGCGTTCGGTGTGCGGATATAATGCGTGTTTCGAACATAATTTGGAATTTTTCTAGAGTATCGGCCGCAAATCGCATGGTTTCCCAGTCAGACTGGGACCCCATAATGATGCTGACTACCGGAAATTCTTGTGACATAAATGCCTACCCATCAGGTATTATGCGATAATATCTGGGATCAACATACTTTCGATCCTTCCAATCATGTCTTTCAGACGAAGTTTTTCTTTTTTCAATTTAGTAACTGTTAAAAAGTCAACAGGGCGCGCACGGCTCATTTGTTCGATTTGCTCATCTAACGTTTTATGTTGAGAGATAAGCTCCCGCAACTGATCTCGCAGCTCGTCTTCATCAATCATTTACAGAATTCTTATGGCCAAAAGTTAATTCAATACCCCAATGTGGGAATACAACACGCAATCTTTTATATCAGATATAGTAAGGATTGA
>CAZTYT010000432.1:0-1565 GCA_964618245.1 uncultured Legionella sp.
TGTGGAGTTTTAATTAAGCCAAATTCTACAGTGTACCAAAACATGCGTTGCAATAAAGCCCAATCCGATTCAGGAAAACTCAAAACCTTACACGCATAATCATAAACAAAATTAGCATACACTTTATCTGTAAGCATCGGACAATGGCCAAAAATTTCATGGAAAATATCTGGTTCTTTCACATAATCCAGTTCTTCTTCCGTACGGATAAAAGTTGCTACAGGAAAATGTTTTTTTGCCAATAACTCAAAAAACTCCCGTGCAGAAATTAATGCTGCAACTGGCGCTGCTTGCCAACCTGTCGCGGCCTTAAGACGCTCGTTTAAATCTGGAAGCTGAGGAATTTTTTTTGCAGTAATTCCTAAGGTTTTTATGCCAGCAATAAACTCATCACAAGCTCGACCAGGAATAAGCTTCATTTGCCGTTCAAATAAAATATTCCAAACTTTGTTTTCTGCTTCTGAATAATGGACATAACCCTGAGCATCGGGAACGTGCGCAACATAACGACTGGTAAACTCCATACTTTCTCCTTCACTCACCGGATATTCTGTAGTTATTAGGCAAAACGCCATAAAATGTCAACAACTATTACAGATTTTTCAACTTATCAGCTAAAATCGGAGAAAGCCTAACCTGTAGGATTTTAAAAATGACAATAGCGATTTTGGCAACAGGCGATGAAATTGTTCATGGAGACACTCTAAACACCAATGGCCATTTCATTGCTCATATTTTAAGTTCTGAGGGCCTCTCTCTAGGGGTTCATCTCTCTTGCAGCGACAAAGAACGTGACATAGTCAATTGTTTGGATTTTCTTGCGGTAAATCATGACATCATTATTATTATCGGCGGCCTGGGACCTACTACTGATGATCTAACCCGCTTCGCGCTGGCCAAATTTACCCATTCAAAATTGGTTGAGCACTCAGAAGCTCTAAATCATATTCAAGGTCGCTTAAAAGATACAACAATTCGCCTTACCCCAGGCAATTTACAACAATGTTTATTTCCTAAAGAAGCTAAACTCTTTCCTAACCCATACGGAAGTGCTATGGGCTGTTATTACCAATGGCAAAATAAAATTTTCATTTTATTACCAGGACCACCTCGTGAATGCTTGCCAATGTTTAACCATTATGCCTTACCCTTGCTACAGAAAACCTCCCATAGCCAAAAGCAAATCGTAAAATGGCGAATTTTTGGTCTGGCAGAAAGTGAAATTGCCCAGACTTTGGAAGATGCACTCCAAGAGGTAAATTGCCAAACTGGATATCGCTGGGAGTCACCTTATATTGAGTTTAAAGTACGGTGCGCTAAAGAAGTAGTCAACCAAGTCAAGACCATTATTGATCCCATTCTCGCTCCTCATATCATTAGTCCTGTTGATAAAAAGGCATCGGATGTTTTACGTGACTATCTCATTGAGAAAAACGAATCACTAACTATTATTGATGAAGCTACGGGTGGTTTACTACAAACCTTACTAACCAAGACTCAGACGTATCAATTGCTGAATTTTAATGGTTTACAAAAACATGGACTCTACTTCCATGTCACCGGGC
>CAZTYT010000433.1:0-1563 GCA_964618245.1 uncultured Legionella sp.
GTTAATTGATTTGATTTACTTTCGCTAAGCTCACGAAGCTTCAATTCCCATTTATCTTTGCCAAAAAGTGACGTGATGATGCAATGAAGTAAGTTAACAGCAGCGCATGCCTCATCATAATTACGATGTTGTTTTAAAAACTCTTTTTCATTACAACTTAGTTCAAATTTTTCTGATAAAGCCAGGCCAAAATCACTAAAAAATAAAGTTTCTCCATCAGTCAGAATATTCCTAAAATGGGCGTCAAAATGTACAAGACCATGAGCATTCATATAATGATTTGTAATTTCAAGGCTCTTCTCAACGAATGATATGGCGTGTTCAGCCCTCTCCTCACTTTGCTTTATTTCATCACCTAGCCATTCTTCTAAATTTTGGGGTACATATTCAAGAAACACAGCAACGTAGGCAGAGGAATTATTGATGTCTTGTATACGCTTACGTATAGCACTCGAATTTTCCCAGTACTGAGTGTAATTATCTATATTACCCCAATGCTCAATATTTGAATCAGCGGGGGTACTAGGAAGAATACGCCAGTGATACAACAATGGAAAATTAACACATTCAGCTGAAATGACCCAATTGGTTGTCATTATATGCGCAGCTAACTCACGCCATACCCCAAAACCAGCAGAGCCAACACCATATTGATAAAATAAGGGTAAATCAAAAATATTGGCGGTTGACATCACATTCTGCGGAAGTAGCTCTATGTCTGTTATCGGAATTTTTTTAACAAATACAGGCGCTTGGTCGATGTAAACTAAGGTGGATTTGCCGCCAATACCTGCATGCACCTGCTTTCCGTCATTTAAAATATGTCCCATACTTTCATTGCTTAGGCAAGCTAGGCCGGTGGAAATAGATTCGTATTTTTTAATGCGTAGCTTTAATTTATTCATCAATAAAATCTCACTTAATACGGGGACGGTCCGGGACAGTCCCCTTTAAAAATTTCACAGATTGTTTAAAACAACCCGATCATTAAATCCTATCAATCTTTATTTTAGGTAATTGAGTAATTTATAAAAAAAGTATATTTTTTCCCTGAGTCCAAAATTGATTAAAGGAATAGTTATGCCTCGACAACCACGCGTTGTAATTGCGGGACAACCCCACCATATCATTCAGCGCGGAAATAACCGACAAAATATATTCAATTCGCCAAGAGACTATTACTACTTTCTACATAAATTATATGAAACCTCAATAGAATATGACTGTGATATTCATGCTTATGTATTAATGACCAATCATACACATCTACTAGTTAGCCCTAAAGCACAAGATGATCTTAGTAAAATGATGCGGAAATTAGGAACCTGTTATGCAAGCTACTTTAACCTTAATTACGCGCGAACAGGGTCGCTTTTTGAAGGACGTTATAAATCATCTACGATTACCGATGATGCTTATTTTTTTATTTGTATGAGATACATTGAATTAAACCCTGTTAGAGCTTGTATGGTAAAAGAGCCAGCAGACTATGAATGGTCCAGTTATCATGCAAACGCTTTGGGGAAAAATAATACTCTAATTTCACCCCATTCTTTGTATTTA
>CAZTYT010000434.1:0-1558 GCA_964618245.1 uncultured Legionella sp.
TAGCCCATAATCAATAGGATCAAAAATTTCTATTCTCTCAATAAAGGCTTGATGATTAAGGCGTTTTACAATTTTCTCAATCAAGGCTTGGCGTTGAATAAAACTAAAATTCATAGACGCTTTTCCATGTTCTTGAAAAAGTAAAAATTTGCTGGTTGCCCAAAGATAAAGCCCTTTATCGCTTTTTCTTCTAAATTCATTAAAGGATTTAGGGTCTATATGCCAACTATCATCTTTGGTTTGTGTAGCAATCATTGCTTCATTGATAAATTGTTTTCTAATATCCTTGTCGCCCATCTTGTCGCACCATAAGGTTGCCGTCATCCAGTCAATCCCCAAGTGAATGGGGATGACATCTTCTTTTTGAGATTTTATAAGAATAAGATTTTTTAACTGATCTAAAAGGGCTAATTGTTCTGGGGTCATAATTTCCCCCGTGGTTTTGGCGTGTAGGCTTTAAAAATGGACCACCTTCCCTCATCCGCTAATAACAATTTCCCTTTGTGAAGATCATCACGGAAGCCAATATCCTTTGGAATGCCGTAATACTCACAAGTATAATCACTATGAAGTTTTCCACTGATTAGGATAGGCAACTGACGGACATCTAATTTTGTATCTCGTAAAGTATCGGTTTGTGTGGCTATTATGAGGAAAATTTCATAGGCTCGCCCCACGCCAAGCAGGTAATTAAGATTATCAACTATGACTTGAATAACTTGATTTCTGGCTTTGTCGCTGGTTTCTCTCAAATCTTGCTGGGCTTCATCTAAAAATATAAATGTTGGATTGCCTTTTTCTTTTCTTTTAACTTCTAAACAAATGGCTTCAACTTGATGAGAAAATTCGGTCAATCTATCTAAATCGGTGGCGTCAAAAATCTGGTGAGATGGATAATCAGTAAATTCTTGGGGCTTACTTGTTAAAAGTATTTTCTCGCAATTCTCTGGCACTTGTTGATAAATACTTTTAAGAATATAACTTTTACCACTTCCTGGTCTTCCACAAAGTCTTATTCCAGATTTATTAAAAATGTTGATTGATAGATCTTTACCAAAGCCATCAACACCTAAACCAAATTCAAAGGCTTGGCGTTTTTTCTTTGGCAAAAAGATTTCTTCTTCAAAGCGTTCAAAATAAAATGTGATCCAGTTTCCGCTGGCTTTGTGAGATATAACTTTACCGCCAAAAACTTGACTAATGAATTTGTATTCATTTTCAATGTTGTAATGAATAACTTCATTTAAAATTTTTATCTTTACCCATCTTAATTTGGAATATCTAAAAGTGATTAAGGGCATAGTCATCATATTGGGGTAAATAAGTTGTTGGACAGGCTTACCATCTACATTGATAAGTTGATGGCGTCCGTAGTGTTTCAATCGGTTCTTAATTCTTTGGCGTTGGATATACCATACAAAGAAAATAGCAATGGCAATAGGCACCAGATATATCACTGGGGAATTTAAAAGATCTTGGAGGTGTCTCATTTGGCACCTCCATCATTTTTATTTTTAGTAAAAAATTGCTGGGGATCTTCAAAAGCAATAAACTTAAA
>CAZTYT010000435.1:0-1556 GCA_964618245.1 uncultured Legionella sp.
GGGAACACATCAAAATTAACCCGACAATTAAAGTCAACTCATAGCGAGCCATGCTACCCACATCAATTCCTTCTGGTGGCATAAAACTCACTGCCAAAGTAGCACAGACCCCTATAATCCCTATACTTGCCACAAAAAGCATGCCGAAAATTCCACCCGGAATTTTAAAAGAACGAGGATGATCAGGTTCACTCAATCGCAGTTTGATAGCCGCTGCAAACATAATGAAATACATGAGCATGTATAGCTGTGCTGCTAATGCGGTCAATAACCAATAAGAACCATTTACACTAGGCATGAATAAAAATAATCCTGATAAGATAGTTACAATTGTTGCCTGGGTAAATAGCATAACAACGGGAGCACCTTTGGCGTTTGTTCGTTGAAAGGTATCGGGTAAATTTCCATCCTCTGCAGCAACTAGTAACCCTTTAGTAGGGGCAATGATCCAGTTACTTACACCACCAAGACCACCTAAAACCAACATGACAGCAACCACTGGCATCATCCAGTACATGTGATAACTGGAAAAAAATGCTTCGAAAGCCTGCATAATTCCTGCCACTAAATTAATATCATTTTGTGGTAAAACAATCGCAATAGCTAAGGAACCAAGAATCAACGTGCTAAGAATAATGGCCACTGAGTATACTAATACCTTAGGAAAAGCATGTTGAGGATTAGCCACATCATTCGCATGTACCGTAGCAATTTCAATACCGCAAAAAGACATAATGATTGCAGTTAAAGAAACCCACATAGATTTATCTGACGGATGAGGGATGATACTAGGAATATCAAATTGTATTTGTAAAGGATTGCCCTGCGCTAACCAAACCACGCCTAAACTAATAATTAATGACATAGGTAATAATAAGCCAGCAAGCGAACATACATTGCTAAACATGGCTGACGAACTCATACCCCTTAAATTCAGGATGGTAGCTCCCCAAAAACAGCTTACAATCACAGCCCATAAGAAGTAAGGGCTGCTTGTTAAAGCGGGATTAATCAAATAGCCAATTGTCCCAGCCACAAAAGAAAGAATGGTTGGATACCAAATCACATTCTCTATCCACTGCAGCCAGATAGCCAAGAAACCCATTTTTTTTCCAAAAGCTTGCTTCACCCAAATATAAATGCCTCCCTGTTTAGCCCAACCCGAAGCTAATTCGGCAGAAACTAAGGCAGTAGGGATCAAGAAAAATAAGGCGCCGAGAATAAAATAAAATATTAACTGGCTTCCAAATAATGCAGTAGCAGGTAAATTACGAATACTGTCAACTGAGCCAACAGTAATCATTGTCAAGCTAAAAATCGTTAGTGAGTGTTTTTTATTACTCATCGCATTCCTTCATGGCAGTTTTGGGCTTGCTGAAGCTTATATTATACAAAAGCAAAGCTTAAAGAACCCTTAATAATAGCATAATAATTAAACAAAATTCACGGTTATTAACCTAAAAATAATGCCAATAGCAAATCATGGCTATTCTTTTGAGCCTAAAATAACACGATTTAAATAGAAAATCTCGAACATTGCAGGAATATTTTTGCAA
>CAZTYT010000436.1:0-1556 GCA_964618245.1 uncultured Legionella sp.
AGAAATTATTACGAATGAAAATGTTTCAGAAGTAAGGGAAGTAATCATTAAAAATTATACCGGTAAATCACATAGGGTTAAGGCAAAGAAGTTTGTACTGGCCTGTTGCGCTATTCAAAACGCAAGACTCTTATTGGCATCAAATAAGCAGGCAACAAAAGGATTAGGTAATGATTATGATTTAGTTGGACGTAATTTCATGGAGCATGTTGAGATTTTCGGCTCTGCGGAGTTATGGCTAAAAAAACCGAATCCCTTAAAACTGTATATGCGCGTTCCGGGGACTAAAGCCCGCGCAGAACTTGCCATCAGTGAAAAGAAACAACGTGCACATAAAATACTCAATGGTACGGTTTCTATGAATCCATTATTTATAGAAAAAAGCAGGCGACAAAAGCTGGGAGGACTAAACACCGATAACATTGCTTACGAGTTGATTACAAGGATGGAACAGGCTCCTAATCCTTCTTCAAGGGTCACTCTCAGTTCTGATAACGATTCTTTAGGAGTTCCCCGTGCTTCACTTCATTGGGAGCTTACTTCGTTTGAGAAACGGAGTATTCGAAAAATGTATGAACTGATAGGCCAGGAGGTGAGACGGGTGGGTGCAGGTGTAGTGCAGATGGCGGAGTTCTTGCGGGATGAAACGGATTTGTCATGGCCTGTATTTACGGGTGGCGGACAGCATCACATGGGCACAACGCGGATGGGCGACAACGTTAGGCAGAGTGTCGTTGACAAGCATTGCAAGGTACATAGTATTTCAAATTTTTACGTAACCGGCTCATCCTGTTTTCCAACCGGAGCGGCGGCAAACCCCACGCTTACCCTTACAGCATTATCATTAAGACTTTCGGACCACTTAAAAAAGAGGATTGGAAATAAATCATAGTCCGGGCCTCAACTCCGGAAATCCTGGAAATTTTAACCAAATTGGAAATGCTGACCTAATTTGAACAAGTCAGGAATGAATAAATTAATTAACACCCCAAAGGTAGGGCAGGCCTCTGAAAATGGAGATACACTTTAGTGAAAAGGGGATACATTTCTTTGGATTTCTGATCAGAAACCGGCAATAGTGGATATCAGTCGTCTTTTTAAAAGAAATAAATGCGCAGAATGTTCCGCTTTTAGTGGGGTATGGTACTAAAGACATTACTCCAAATGTTTCTGTAAGAAACTGGATAACCGGAAAAGAGTATTCAAAAGTAAATGACCCTCTATTGACAAGGGTATGTATAATTGGGGATGGTAAAAATAAATGTGTAATTGTGAGTTTAGATATTGTAGATGCGGGGGAATCACTCACTGACGAAATACGAAGAGCTGTAAGTATGGTTTTGAAAATTTCAGCGAACAATATATTAGTAAGCGCTACGCATACGCATTCGGCCCCATGGGCACCTATCTATAAAAATGGGTATCGTGGTAAAGAAAATGATACGCGGTGGGCTATTCGCTATATGCCAATTCAAAACAACCATCCACCATTTAAAAAATGGATGCAATATTTAATTGATCAGACTCTAGCTGCGGCGAAAGACGCTGATAAAAAT
>CAZTYT010000437.1:0-1545 GCA_964618245.1 uncultured Legionella sp.
ACTTAGTGCAGCAGGCGCCTATCTCTTTCTATGGATATTAATCCAATTATTTTATTTGGTAACGGGAAAAATAGGCATGGGGAATGGCGATTTTAAACTGTTTGCTGCACTTGGTGCCTGGTTTGGTTGGAAATTTCTGCCTTTGATTTTATTATTTTCATCCATTACTGGTACAATTATTGGACTTTTATACCTGTATCTCCATAATAAATCAAAAGATACGACCATTCCTTTCGGCCCTTTTCTATGCTTGGCAGGAATAGTCACTTTATTTTGGGGCCCTGCTTTGTTGAATTGGTATTTACACTTATGGATGTAATTTAGGATTCGTATGACTTATCAAATTATTTTTTTCGATTTGGATGATACTTTAGTTGATTTCAAAGCCTCTGAACGAATTAGCTTGCAGCATATTCATACTCGATATTATCAAGAAATCAATTATGAATTTTTTACCTCTTGTTATCGAGAAATCAATGATGGTCTTTGGAAACGCGTAGGATCCCAACACGCTCCCCTTATGCCTAGCGATGTACGTTTTTTACGCTTTAAATATTTAAATGAACAATTAGGTTGCCAACTCTCCGCTCATGAAATTGCTGCCGAACATGACCATAATCTTAGCGAATATGTAGATTGGCTGCCTAATGTTAAAAAGGCTATTGAATTTTTACATCAGAAGGGACACATTTTAGGTATTATCACCAATGGCCTAGCTGACTCCCAAGGGAAAAAGCACCAAAAGCTGGGGCTTTATAATTGGTTTGATTGTTTTGTAGTATCTGATGAGGAAGGTATTGCTAAACCTGATAAAAAAATATTTGATATTGCTTTGGAACGAATCGCCAATAAGCATCAACAACCTATTCATACTTATGACAAACAATCCATGCTCATGGTTGGTGACACATTGTACAGTGATGGATTTGGTGCAAAAAATTTTGGAATTAACTATTGTCACATTGCCCCGCAGCTCGCAGAACAAACTTCTGAAAACGATGCTATAACTTATCATATTCATTCTGTGGCAACTTTGCCCTTACATCTAGGCTATGAAGCAGAATATCATTTATAGATAAAGCTAGGGAGCACAGTAAAAATGCAAAAATGGGATATTGAACAACTAAGAAAAGAAACACCAGGCTGTCAACATGTTTTGCATTTCAACAATGCAGGATCTTCCTTACCACCTAAGCGGGTAATTGATGCAATAAAAAATCATCTCGATTTAGAAGCTACTCGTGGTGGCTATGAGGCTGCAGAAATTGCAGCGCAGGAAAGTAATTTATTTTATAAAAATGCTGCGCAACTAATAAATTGCACTGAAGAAGAAATTGCATTTACCGACAATGCAACCAGAGCTTGGGATACAGCATTTTCGAGTTTCAAATTTAATCGTGGTGATAAAATTTTAACTTGCGTTTCGGAGTACGTAAGTAATTACATGGCCTTCTTACACCAGGCAAAACACACTGGTATAGTCATTGAAGTTGTTCGCGATGATCCAAGTGGACAGTTAGATTTAAATGATTTGCAAGATAAAAT
>CAZTYT010000438.1:0-1255 GCA_964618245.1 uncultured Legionella sp.
GTTTGAGTTCGTCTTGGATTATTCGGACCTTGCCAAATCCAAAGATCCAGAAGGTTTGATTTTTGCCTTTTCAAAACCTTTCGGTTTTGGAAAAGCAAAAGCGAAAAACGAAGGAGTAGGGTATTTTTCATTGCTGGCAGAAAAACCTACTTCGAACTGTGCATCATCCATCGCATTACGAGCGATGAACGAAGAAGTCTGTTTTGTAATTGGCAGATGAAGACCTTTATAACGAGCATCGCGCAGATCAAGCGTTCCCCAAAATAAACCAATTTTGGGTGTGATACCATAAAATCTGGAATGATAAACTGTTAAACAGCGGTAAGTGCTAACCAAAATCCGCCACCAAGCATTGACGACTTTCTCATCATACACACTTGGAGATCTATCTTCATCAAAGGGAATGGGATTTGCTACTTCTTGAGGATTTAGATTGATTTTTGCCATCACTCCGATTGCCTGAAGCGTTTGAAAGATCTTGTCCAAGAGCTCAGCCACAGACATCGAGGTGAGCTTTACGCTTCCCTTCTGCCCCCAGCTGGAAGTAAAAATCATGACGTGATCGATAAAATCCATATCGACGGAATAGGTCCCTCTTCCATAGGGGATCATTCCTGTTGTGATTCCCCTGCTTGTAAGCGGCATAGCAATGTTTGCCCAGTGAGGCTCAAAAGGCTGAGCAAGCATCAGTTTTCCGATAACTTGAATTCCCATATGAAGAAGATGGGAAGTCTTATCAAATTTTTCTTTAGAAAATTCAGGCCACATATCTGTCTTGCTCATAGAAATCCCCTTATAACGGCTCTAAATAAGCTTACTTAACACAATTAAATTATAAATGGAAATAACGAAAGCAATTTACATCAAAAAAATCATCGCATAAATTTTTAAAATTAATATTAAAAAATAAAAAATTTTCAAGAATATTAAGGTGTTAATCCAGCACTTTGGCAATCTACCGGCAAAATATACCTAACTTTCATGAGTTTTAGCTTTGCTAGAAATACATATATAAAGAAAAATTACGAAATCACTGAAAGGTAATACCAATGGATTTTTTCCCAGACGTCGACACGCTCTCACTATGGCTTACCCAATATGGCAGCATTGCCCTGTTTATCCTGCTGTGCGCGGGAATCATTATCTTACCTGTCCCCGAAGAGACACTGATGATTATCGCAGGCGCATTAATGCGACATGATAAGTTGAACATCCCTGCGACCATCATTGCTGCGATGGCTGGCAGCCTATCTGG
>CAZTYT010000438.1:1306-1544 GCA_964618245.1 uncultured Legionella sp.
TATCCTCACCAAGTATGGAAAATGGGTCGGCCTTACCCCCATCCGGCGAAAGAAATTTCATGATTGGTTCGTAAAATTTGGGAAGTGGGCGCTACTACTCGGTTATTTCGTTCCGGGAGTAAGACACTTTACAGGATTTACGGCCGGTTCTTCAAAACTTGAGATGAAGTATTTCGCTATGTACGCTTATAGCGGCGCAATCATTTGGGTATCAATATTCCTTTCCATAGATTATTTC
>CAZTYT010000439.1:0-1542 GCA_964618245.1 uncultured Legionella sp.
ATTGAAGAGGCAACCCCTAGACCCAAAATTGGATTGGTACTGAGTGGAGGCGGGGCTCGTGGTGCTGCGCATATTGGTGTCATCGAAACACTTGAAGAGTTAAATGTACCTATTGATTTCATTGTGGGTACGAGCATGGGTGCCGTAATAGGTGGGCTTTATGCTTCAGGCGTTCCAATCCAGCAACTTAAAGAAGATTTTTCTACCCTAGAATGGGATGAAATTTTTAGCTACAACATTAATCGAACAGATTTATATTTTCGTCGAAAACTTGATACCGATATTTTCGTTATCAAGAATTTTGTTAGTTACTCTGATGGTAAAATTCATATTCCTTACGGAATAATTACCGGTCAAAGTCTCTATGAAGTATTCAACGCCTATCTGTTACCGATTCAACCAATTAAAGATTTTGATCATCTCAATATTCCCTTTAAAGCGGTTGCAACGGATCTGGTAAC
This sequence comes from uncultured Legionella sp., assembly GCA_964618245.1. Lineage (GTDB taxonomy): Bacteria > Pseudomonadota > Gammaproteobacteria > Legionellales > Legionellaceae > Legionella. Next base: position 462 of record CAZTYT010000439.1, read on the forward strand.
CGGTAAAGCGATTGTACTTGATCACGGTGATATGGCTTTATCATTGTTAGCCAGTATGGCAGTGCCAGGCATTATTTCGCCTATCGATAAAAATGGTTATTTATTGGTTGATGGTGGCGTTAGTGCGAATGTTCCTATTGCAACGGCTAAGGAAATGGGAGCTGATGTGCTGATTGTTGTTGATGTTAGCACACCTATGTCGAAAAAAGACGATATTGTAGATTTGGCAGGTGTTATAGACCAAATTTCTAATATTTTAACTTTTCGTAATGTGGAAAAAAGCAAAGCATTACTTGATAAAAATGATATTTTGATTGAACCCATTTTCGCAAATGTTGGCACGACCGATTTTGAGAAATTCAAAAAAGGCATTATGCCGGGTAAAACAGCAGCAATGCAACATGCTGAGCGTTTATGCTATTTAGCGCAGTTTCGAAAACAACTGGCTCCTGAAAATGCGCCATTAATAAGAGAAATGCCATCAATCGATATTGATGCAATAGCTGTTAAAAATGCGTCTGTTTTAGAGCCTGAAACCTATTTAGATTATGTCCATTTTGATGAATCATTGGTTTCACCATTGAGCATTAATCATGAGATTAATACCCTGTATGGTTTAAGTATTTTTGATCGAATTTATTATGGTATCCAAGATATCAATCATGAAAAAACCTTGGTCATAGAACCGATTATTGATCAAGATGATCCAATCTACATTCAAGCAAGTTTATTGCTCGACACCGATTTTCACTTAACGAATACATTTGGATTTGTATTAGGTATTACCAACCCGCGAGCGAATAGTTATTTAGGGGAGTGGCGTTTACTTGGTCAAATTGGGCAAGGTGAGAGCGTTCTTGCTGAATTTTATCAGCCGTTATCAAGAGATTTAGCTTGGTTTGTAAATCCTCGAATTAGCATTTCACGTACACCAACCCTTATATATTATGATTTTGATTCAATGCAGAATTATTACCAATTAATTCATTATTCGCTAAACCTGTAAGTTCAAACAATCCGCCTAATGAGAATTGAGCTGGATAGTTTGGGTTGTTTTTAACTGTGCGGTTATAAAGCGTAC
>CAZTYT010000440.1:0-1529 GCA_964618245.1 uncultured Legionella sp.
CCAGAAACAGTAATGATAGCCAAAGCCTTATCCAAAGCATCAGTTAAGCGTTGTTGGGTTAAAGCCAGTGAGCGCTCATCTCCGACTTGATTAATTATGTTATCAGAAAAATAATTACTCCAAATTTGTCCAATAATAACGTAGTCATAATGGTTTTTTTGTATCATTTGATAATATTTTTGAGTTTGGTCAAAACATTCTGGATAGATTTGGTTCTTATAATGCCACCAGTTATAAAGATAAATTCCTGGTAAAGTAATACACGACGACACACCTTGGACCAAAATAGAAATATTTGCACTCTGTCCCAATACATCTAAAAATCCCCAGTAATGATTAGCAAATGAATCACCCATGAGTAAAGCCGTTCTGGCATTGGTAGTTTTTGCACCAATCATGCATTCAGAATAATTTTCTGGACTATTACCGAGACAAAAAGATCGTTGTTTGTTTGCATAACGATCCAGTTCCTGATGGATCGTAACTAATTCTTGGTTAAAGCGTTGAGGGAATCCATCTTGGATTTTAATAACAAAGGAAATCAGATGCATTAGCAATGCTGGCACTAAAATGAGTGATAACAGAGTATAGCGAAACGGAGTGGTTTTAAGCTGTCGGGCTGGCTTTTCTATATACCTCCAGGAAAGATATGCGACCATAAAAATCACGCTATATACTGCTGTTAAAATTGCGGGTGTTTCTGCCATTTCATAATAGCGAAGAATGGCCAGAATGGGCCAATGCCAAAGGTATAATGAATAGGACAACAACCCTAAAAATACCATGGGGCGTAAGGAAAGTAATTTTGCCCAAAAATGATTTGGACAAATTGCACCAATACTAATAAGCCCTGCCGTAGCGAAACACACAAAAAAGGCATACCAATCGGGATATCCTAGTAAAATATGATCCTGGCTAGCGACATAAAAAATAGCCCCTAAAGCAATGGCTCCTATTCCACTCAAGAGTTTTTTATTAACTTGTAGGGTCTGCAATGGCATTAACGCAACACTTGCCCCCATTAAAAACTCAAAAATTCTACTGGATAATTGATAGTAGGTGTGTGCAGGTAAAATCTTGGAATAGTGAAGGGATAAACCAAGAAAAACCAAGGCAAGAAAGCTCACTATTATTGGTAAATAACGTTTAAAAATTCGCTGCAGAACATACATTGCTATTGGCAAAAACAAATAGCATTGCCATTCAATTGCAAGAGACCAAGTATGCAATAAAGGAAGCTGATGCGTCGTTGGTGAAAAATAAGCGGTGGTAGTTTTCTCAAAAAATAAATTGGCAATAAATAAAGACGCTTTTCGCGCACTTTTACTGTATTGCATTAAATCGTCTGGCAAAAAAAACACAAACACGAGGAATGTAGTAACGACTAAAAGACAAATAAATACAGGTTGTAATCGCCATAGTCTGCGATTATAGAAATCGATAAAAGAAAAATGGCCTGTACTAAGCGATTGGTAAATAATGCTGGTAATCAAAAAGCCAGAGATAACAAAAAATATATCTACCCCAAT
>CAZTYT010000441.1:0-1527 GCA_964618245.1 uncultured Legionella sp.
TGGAATGATAGTTGTGGCCATTTATTTCCAAAGTCAGTTTGTCATTATTTAATAGGGCGCGAATCAGGTAATCTTGCCCATTTAATTTTACTTTAAACTGATTGGAATCGACTGGCCTAATAAGTGCTTCGATTGGATTTTCTTCATCCTGGTAGCGATAAAGCCAATGATTAATTCCTTGGGATTGCCAGGCAAACGTTTCTTTAAGTAAAGGATCCTGGATTTTTTCCAGCGTATTTAGATAATCAAAACTAATAGCCATTAGATGAGCGATTCGTTTATCAGTGGAGGGTAAAATAATTTTTTCTTTACTTAAAAAATCGGTACTTAGATGAACTTGGGTGAATTCAGGATGACTGCAAATTGCTTGTAAAAAGGGTATATTGGTTTTTACCCCACCAATAAAATAATGATTTAATGCTTGTTGTAAACGCTGCAAAGCTTCTCCGCGGTTTGCTCCCCAAGCAATGAGTTTGGCAATCATGGGATCGTAATACATAGTAATTTGTGAGGAGCAAACAACCCCAGTATCGATACGAATCCCATTTCCCTCAGGTTGTTTAAGAAAATGGATTTGGCCAATGGAAGGAATAAAGTCGCGATAAGGATCCTCAGCATAAATTCGGCACTCAATAGCATGACCATTGGACTGGATTTGCTCTTGACCAAGTTGTAATGGTTCATTAGCGGCAATTTTTATTTGCCAAGCAACTAAATCCAGACCTGTAATCATTTCTGTAACAGGGTGCTCAACTTGTAACCGAGTGTTCATTTCCATAAAATAGAAATTTTCTTGTGTATCTACCAAAAATTCTACGGTTCCAGCCCCGCTGTATTGGATAGAGCGGGCAACAGCACAAGCTGCTTCGGCTAATTTTTGGCGCAAAGCAGGGGATAAATTAGGGGCAGGGGCTTCTTCAATAATTTTTTGATGCCGTCTTTGGATAGAACAATCCCGTTCAAATAAATGGACTACATTGCCATGATTATCGGCCATGATTTGTATTTCCACATGACGAGGATGAAGCACCAGTTTTTCTAAAATCATGATGTCATCTGCAAAGCTTGCCAAGGATTCGCGCTTAGCTCCCGCTAAGGCCGGACTAAATTCAGATTCATTATAAACTGCGCGCATCCCTTTTCCACCGCCTCCATTAGCGGCTTTGATTAGTACGGGGAAACCAATTTTTTTGGCTTCAGCTAATAATTTTTCCTCTGCTTGTTCATTGCCATGATAACCTGGTGTTAAAGGGACGCCAGATTTTTCAAGTAATTGTTTAGCTAACTTTTTAGAGCCCATCGCCTCAATAGCTTCAACTGATGGGCCAATAAAAATAATATTTGCTTCCTTACATGCTTTGGCAAACTCAGGATTTTCTGATAAAAAACCATAGCCAGGATGAATGGCCTCTGCTTTACTTTCTTTGGCTACACGAATAATCTGCTCGATATTCAAATAACTGTCTTTGGCGGCTGCCTCTCCAACATAATATGCGTTGTCAGCCAGTTTTACATGAAGACTCTCTT
>CAZTYT010000442.1:0-1527 GCA_964618245.1 uncultured Legionella sp.
CAACTCAAGGTACAGTCAGCGGCGATACAACCACGCTTGAGGATTTTTCAGTGCTGGAGAAATTAAGGACAGATGAGGAATAGTATTCAATTAGAAATTAAAAATTACGAATTAAAAGTAGGAATTCACATAGCTAAATTGTTTTTAAGGTTTTGCAAAAAATATTAGCTTTATGACTATACAAGAATTTAAAAATAAAATTTATCCATATTCGCAAATCAGTTATCCTAGAATCGAATATTGGGAAGAACAAAATACACTATTTACAGATTTTTATCAAAAAAAATTGAATAAATATGATTATGTACTTAATGATATAGCCGATATTGATCCAATAATTAGAATAATCGATTCTAAAGGAAAAAGAAATTATGATGATGGGACCACATATAATAATATTATTGCTGTAGGTCATGTTACAATGGGGCAAGAAACACAACGTAAAATTTTTCATATGCTAAAAAATGATAATGTATATAGAAATAAATTGTATGAAGTACTAAAGTCAGATTTAGAATCTGATAAGATTAATTTTATATTTTTAGCTAATCAATTTGACAAAATGGATGGGGGAAATACAAGATTAATAAAAAAAGCAGCCTGTTATCTGAATGCTATATTGTTTATTAATAATCCTAGATATAATTTTAGAATTGTGTCTTTAGATGATAGATATAGGTTTATAAAGTTTCTAAATTTTGATGATATTTCATTTGATTCTTTAACTTTAGGTGAAAAAATTGTCTATACAAATGAAAAATTAACTGAAATATCGGAGTTTCTTGGATTAAATAATTTAAATTTATCTACAGTCATTTATCATAAAGAAATAGTGGACTTATGGCGCGAGACACAAATCTCGAACAATAAAATTGTAAGTGAGGAATATGAAGATTTATATGAAAATGCTATCCAGGCTGATGAATCTACATTTGAAAAAATACTAAGCGAGTTAAATGAAGAAGGGGATATAATTCATAAATACAAATTAGTAAAAATTAGAAAACTTTATAAAGCTGTTATAGTAGAGTTAAAAAAAATGTATCCAAATGAGTGCCAAATTTGCGGTGGCAAAATTATAAACTCACATAACTATACCATTAACGAAGCACATCACATTGAATATTTCTCAATTAGTAAAAATAACTCAGCTAAAAATATTATGATATTATGCCCAAACCATCATCGCTTAGTTCATAAATCAAATGCTCAATTTCATAGAGATAAATTAATATATAAAATTGATGATGGTACGGAAATAAAAATAATTCTAGACAAACATTTAGCGTAGGATTAACTAAAATTATCTAAGAACTTTTCATCTTATTACTAAGAGTATAAATGTTACCTCAGGAACTAAGAGTAATATTAATTGGTGTTGGATGTATAGGGCTAGTCCTGCTTCTCATTTATTTATTTAAATGGAAAAAGCCTTCATCCAGCGATAAAATAAACTATGGTGATTCATTTACCGGGGTTGAGGATATTAATGCGCTTGAAGAATATAAGAAAATGAATGCAGCGCCT
>CAZTYT010000443.1:0-1513 GCA_964618245.1 uncultured Legionella sp.
TCTGTAAAACGTCTTGCTACCCATTCTTGTCCTAAATAATCAAAACAATCTTGCAAGTAGTCTCGCAACTCTTCTTCTTCCATCATGTGTTCAAAACCAGGCGGCTCCACTTCATGATGAAAATAATCACCGAAATATTGCAGGGAAAAATTGAAGTAATCACGGGTATGCAAGATAAATACATGCCATAATTCATCAAGCACTAATAGAGGACCAAAAAGATAAGTTTTCTTACCTGACTTAGAACGTTGCTTATTTAACCACAACCAACCTAGTAAGTCTTTGAATAAAAGTTCAACCTCTTCAGTGGTAAACTCAGGATGCTGATAGCAAAAATAATCTACCACTACAGGATTTTTATAGTTTTGTAATTCCGTTAATCCATTACTCATTAGGCGCAACAAGCTTTTTGTGTACTTGGCTTTTGAGTTACATAACGAACAATGCGACAAATCATTTCTTCTTTAGTCATAATTTTTAGCTCCAAAATGGACAAATACAGCCCAGTCTAATCAATATTTAGATTAAATGCAATATTTCTATTACCAAATCACACAGCGTTTTTTATTAACCATTGGACTTCCATCTGGTATATCAAAAGCCTGTTGAAATTGGGACATATTTGCCAAGCTTCCATTAACTCGGTACTGTGCGGGAGGATGAGGGTCAACAGTTACCTGATTTTGTAATTGCTGCGGACGAATATTCATTGCCCATACATGCGCTGTGCCTAAAAAGAATTGTTGATCAGGTGTCATTCCATTAATGGTTTTAGCCTTTTTATAAGCATCAGAATGATGAAACGCTCGATAAGCTAAAGTAATACCCCCTAAATCTGCAGCAGCCTCTCCCATAACCAATTTGCCCTGGACATGTAAATCACCATTGACAACATATTGAGAGTACTGATCACTGATACACTGAGTGGCTGCTTTAAATTTTTCCAAATCACTCGTAGTCCACCAGTTTTTTAAATTACCATGACCATCAAATTGTGCCCCCTGATCATCAAAACCATGAGTCATTTCATGCCCCATGACAAATCCGATAGCACCGTAATTTACTGCTGCTGGAGCATTGGGATCAAAAAAGGGTGCTTGTAGTATTCCTGCTGGGATATTTAAATTATTCATTGATGGATCATAATAAGCATTGATAGTCTGTGGAGTCATAGCCCATTCAGTGCGATCAATTGGCTTACCAATCTTATCCAAATCGCGTTTTACTAAAAATTGATTGGCACGGATTACATTAAGTACATAGGGACCTCTATCAACTTTTAAAGTGGAATAATCTCGCCATTTGCTAGGATATCCAACCCGCTCTTCCATTAAAGCCAATTTTTTTAAAGCAGCTTTTTGAGTATCTGGTGTCATCCATGGTAAGTTTTTAATATCTTCTTGCAAGACATAGCGTATGTTCTTAAGAATATCTAAGGCCTGTTTTTTCGCATCAGGAGAAAAGTAACGTTCTACATACATCTTGCCAATAGCAAATCCCAAAGCCCCATTTT
>CAZTYT010000444.1:0-1506 GCA_964618245.1 uncultured Legionella sp.
TGTTTTTTGCTCTCGCTTACACGCTTACTAAGGTTATATCATGCTATCAGGTATTAACGTTTGTTTTGATTTTTCTTCATTGGTATTGCCAGGTTGAAAGAATAAACTCTTATTTTCTTCACAATAATTAGCCCTATCAGAATCATTCATAGGCTTTAAATTTTGAGCTTTAAGCTGAGAACTCGAAAGCATGCCAAGATGCGTAGGGATTTGGTACCCTTTTTTTAATGCTTTATCAGCTGGAGTTTGTTCTAATTTATCCATTTTATTAAGATTAAATCCCCATTTACCCAATTGCTCTAAAATATGAAAGTGCCCATTCGCCGCAGCCACAAAAACTATGTCGTCTTCATCAGTTGTTAAGTTAAGATTAGCCCCTAAGTCATGCAATTTAATCAATGCGGCAAGACGTCCCTGAGTCACAGCCATGAGTACTGGGGTAAGCCCCAAGTTTCCTTTTATATTTAGATCGCATCCCAACTCGTTTAAGCATTCTATGCTTATGACCTTATCAACACCTGCAGCAAGATGCATTAAGGTTATTCCCAAGAGATTAAACTCATTAAGGAGAACCCCTAATTTTTGTAATACTTGAATAATGAGTGGGTATCCTTGTATCACAGCAATTTCAATAGGTTTTTGGTTATTTTCATTATACTTATTAAGATCAACTCCCAAGCTGTGCAAAAAACAAATAACCCCAGCTCGTTGGCTTTTTACTGCAAGATGAATTGCATAATCACGCTGACTAGTTTTTAAGTCGTTCAAGTCGTAAATGATATGCAGCTTTTCCAAAACCTTATTTGCATTATTGTTTATCATATATTGCAATAAGCCGGGGTTATAATCAGTAAAATCCTGCAAACGCGCATTTAATTCTTTTAGACTAAGATATTTTTTAAGAAGCGAGGCAACCACTTTGCCATTGATCTTATCTTCATCAGTAATAACATAATAAAATAAACTTTTATGTACTTTTCCTTTATGGACAATTAATTTAATAATCGATTTCAGTTTAATAAGATGCGATTGGTTTGATGAGGCTAATTCTAACAAAACACTATTTAATGCCTCGAGTAAAGAATCCTTTTTCCCATTTTCAATAAGCCAATCATAAAAAGCCTGTTTTGGGAGTTTTTTGTTAAGCGCTGAAAAACCGTATTTATGAAAAAAATACGTTTCAATATCTGATGCTAGCAATAAACGTTTTAATATTTCGGGGCTACTAAGTTTTTGTATGTAATCTGAAGAAGAACCCATACATTCTTTTACTATCACTTCTGTAGTTACTTCTAAATCAACAGAAGGTAATGGAGCCGCCCCCATAACCGGAACAGAGCTCTTTTTAATGTGGGGTTTATTTTCTTTCTTTGCCCTGGTTGTCTCCATTATTTCTTTCATGTTGGATTTAATCGCAGGTTTTTCACTATTAACTAGTTTTTCTTCAATAAACTTTGCCTGCTCGGTTTTCCCTTGTTGTTTTAGTTGTTGCAATTTGTCGCGCCA